>JALXCS010000149.1:0-17297 GCA_026990815.1 Methylomonas sp.
CATAACCCACCAGTTGATTAGAGCGAACACCATAAATACTGGCAATATCCTTGATTCTTTCTGCCTGAGCTGAAAAACCAATGGCTAAGAAAAAAGCTAAGATAGCAAAGTTTTTTATCATCATCAGAAAGGAAATAGCCAATGATTCAAAATTCGATTAAACCAACCCAGTTTACTGGCGTCAGCCACTGCGCCATCGCCTGTGTACATAATCGTGGCATTTGCTACCTTATTGGATAACACGACATTATCAGCACCAATATCGATAGGTCGAACTATTCCTGATATCCGCACATATTCACTGCCTTGGTTCAAGGTCATTCTTTTTTCCCCCCGAACCATTAAATTACCGTTAGCAAGAATCCTATACACAGTCACCGAAATATCACCGGTAAAAGTATTACTTTGATTTGCCTTGCCGGCACCATCAGATTTGCGGTTGGCCTTAACTCGGGTTTCCATGCTATTGCCCAGAATAGTTTGTGATGCCACTCCCCACAAAGTGGGTGCCTCGACGGTAATATCGGTATTCTTACTGACTTCAATATCCGCATCTTTTTTAGCCTGGGTTCTTTCATTGAGACGAACCGTCAACACATCACCTACCCTGCGCGCAATTTGATCTTCAAACAGCCTAATATCATAACCGGACATATAAATAGAGCCGGTATTGTAAGTAGGTTTAGGGCGTTCCGGAGGCGGAACCGGAGCAAAAGCCGGATCAGATTTTGGCAACGTCTCACATCCTTGCAAAACCAAAACTGCCAGGATCGAAAAAACTGCAAATATTTTTCGCATTACCTTAATTAAAGCTGCTGGGTTACAAAAGACAACATTTGGTCAGTAGTGGAAATCGCTTTTGAATTCATTTCGTAAGCCCTCTGGGTTTCAATCATATTGACCAGTTCTTCTACCACATTGACATTGGAAGTCTCTAACGAGCCTTGAAAAATTGTGCCAAACTCGTTGGCTCCCGGAATACCAACATTCGGTGCACCACTGGCTACTGATTCCCTGAACAAATTTTCACCTAATGGATCTAAACCCGCCGGGTTAATAAAATCTGCCAGTTCTATTTGTCCTAACTGGACCGGATTTGGATTACCGGGTTGCAATGCCGATACCACACCATCCCTACCTATGGTGATACTGATAGCATCGGGAGGGACAACAATCGCAGGCTCTAATGTCAATCCACCTGAAGTCACAAGCTGACCTTCGGCATTTAATTTTAAAGATCCATCACGGGTATAATTAATATCCCCATTTGGCATTAATATTTGCAGAAAACCCTTGCCACTGATTGCCACATCAAGCGGATTCTCAGTCTGCAAAAGATTACCCTGTTTGTGCAGCTTTTCAGTTGCCACTACACGCACTCCTGAACCTAATTGCAAACCAGTCGGCAACTCGGTATCCTGTGATGACTGGGCACCAACTTGCCTGACATTTTGATACAGCAAATCTTCAAAGATAGGTCGCCCTTTCTTGAATCCAGTGGTATTAACGTTGGCTAAGTTATTAGATATCACTGCCATTCTGGTCTGCTGGGCATCCAATCCGGTTTTTGCTACCCATAATGCTCGTTCTGTCATTTTGATCTCCCGATTTTTGACACTTGATGATTTATATTAAATCAAGCACTGACTATGCCAGCTGCATTAGTTTTGCTGACACGCCGCTGTTTTCATCAGCTTCTTTCATTACTTTGACTTGAAGTTCAAAGTTTCTGGACAACTCGATCATTTCAACCATCGCTGCTATAGCATTGACATTACTGCTTTCCAACGCCCCCTGTACCAACACTACGTTGGCATCGGCCTCCAAAGCCGGCGAACCCGGTTTAAGCGTCAACAATCCATCATTCAGTTTTTCCAAATCATTGGGATTTGGATTAACCAGTTTGATTCGTCCCACTCCAACTAAAGTTGAGGCATTATCACCTAATGGAATAATACTGATACTGCCATCACGACCGATTTCAACTTTTGCAGCTTCTGGAATAGCTAATGGCCCATCATCGCCCAATATTTGAAGACCGGCTCCCGTTTGCAATATCCCTTCCGGAGAAATACGCAAATCACCGGCCCGGGTGTATGCTTCCTGCCCATCTTTACCTTGAACCGCAATCCAACCATCTCCATTCACAGCAACATCCAATTCCCGCCCTGTTGACTGAATAACTCCGGGCGTTAAATCAACGCCTGGCCGCTCAGACATTGCATAGACTCGTGACGGAAAACCTGGACCAAACACCGGCATGCTGCGAAATTGTTCAAAATCTGACTTAAAACCAGTGGTTTGACTGTTCGCCAGATTATTGGCATTGCTGGCCTGGGCCAGCAAAGTTTGCTTGGCCCCGCTCATGGCAATATATAGACTACGATCCATTGCCTGACTCCTTTATCTAGATATTCAGAATAGTCTGAATAATGGTATTTTCTGTGGTAATGGTTTCGGCATTAGCCTGATAAGATTGTTGCGCAACAATCAGGTTAACTAATTGGGCAGCCAAATCGACATTGGACCCCTCCAAAGCACCTGATTGAATAATCCCGAAATTATTGGCTCCCGCTTCGCCTGGAATTGGCTCGCCTGAATTAGCACTTTGCCCCCAAGTAGTATCACCCATCTTAGCAAGTCCATTAGGATTAGGAAATCGTGTCAGGGCTATTTTCCCAAGCGTAGTTGAACCACCATTACTAAATCGTGCAAAAATAATGCCCTCATCATCAATATCCATACCGGTCAGCCGGCCGGCAGGCAGGCCATTTTGGGTTAATTCATTGACACTGAATTTTTCCTTGACCTGAGTTGAGCCAAAATAGTTCATTTGATTGATTTTTAAATCGCTAGCTCCAGTAGCTGGAATAATCGTGTAATCAGCCAAATCAAACGTACCGTTAGCTGGTGTTTTTAACTTGCCGTCAGCATCAAATTTAAGTTCTCCATAAGCGGCTCCTCCTTGTAACGATACAGCATCCCCATCAATATGATGATACAATCTCCAGGTTGGCTCTCCCCCCACGACACCTTGGTTAACAAAATAGGTTGTCAAGGTATGCGAAGTACCAAACGAATCGTAAACAGTAGCTGAAGTCTGGGTGTTATATGTGTTTTGATCATCCTTGTCGAAAGCCAATGTAATCGCTGATTCACTGGCATCGAGGTTGACCTTCATCTCAACCTTTTCAGTCGCCGATGGTAAACCTTGAAGAGAACTGATCTGAATTGGCTGTGTTACCCCGGTACTAAATCCATCTGATATTTGGGTGCCATTGGGTTTATAAACCAGTAACGCCTTACCCTGATTATTAACAACATATCCATCTTTGTTTAATTTAAATTCGCCTGATCTTGAATAGCTGATATTATTCTGGTCATTTGGCGCAGCTGCCAAGGTAAAAAAACCTTCGCCACTGATAGCAATATCCAGGCTATTTTCAGTAAACTGTAGATTTCCTTGATTAAATAATTGGGCCACATTAGTCACTCTAACCCCTGCTCCAGGCGTGGTACTACTAACCCCGCCAATGCTAGATGCATAAACATCTGCAAATTCCGAACGGGACCGCTTAAAACCAACGGTATTAGCGTTAGCAATATTATTACCGGTCACAGCCAAGTTATTTGATGCTGCATTAAGACCACTAAGCGCTGTTGTAAATGCCATGTTATTTTCTCCAGTTAAGAAATCTGTTTAATATCGTTAAATTTTACCTTGCCGCCTCCGGAAAGGTTGATTTGTAAGCCTTGCTTGCCATTTCCCATCGACACACTTTCTACCAGGGAATTAATTTCTGTCGGCAAGACAGTATTGTTGCCCCCAACCTGTGCTTCAACCTGAATTTTATAAACACCCGGATTGGCCAGCTCTCCCGCCTCGGTTAATCCATCCCAGGTAAATGGAATTCTGCCTTTGGCATGGCCGCCAACATCCATATTCCTAACCACTTCCCCGGTATAAGTGTCTAAAATTTTGATGCTGACACTGGGTGAACTTTCTGGTAATTCAAATGCACCTTTTATTTCACCCCCTGCAGCCAGTAATCCCTCGCCGGTCATGGCGGAAACTTTTCTACCAACCAGACTGGCTGCCTGCAATGCTTGATCAGAACTAATGGAAGAAGCAAAGTCCTTGAACGAACCCTGCAAGTCCTGAATTCCGGAAACCGTACCAAATTGCGCCATCTGCGATAAAAACTCGCCATTTTCCATCGGCTTCATCGGGTTTTGGTGGGTTAACTGAGTCGTCATCAGCTTTAGAAAATCAGCCTGCCCCATATCGTTCTGGTTCGGTTTGGCTGTCTCTGTTGCCGTAGTTTTCAACCCCAATCCTGCTAATGAATTAATTAAATCAGTTGCCATATCAGTACCTATTGCCCCATTCTCAGTGTTTGCATCATTAATTCCTTAGCCGTATTGAGCACTTCCACATTATTTTGATAGGAACGTGATGCCGACATCATGTTTGCCATTTCTTCAACGGTATTAACATTAGGTTTGAAAATATAGCCCTGTTCATTTGCCATTGGATGATTTGGTGAATATTCCATTATCGGCGGTGCTTGACTTTCAACCACGCCTAAAACATCAACACCACTGGCCGCCTTTTGCTGATCGATAATATCTTTCAACTGTGTAGCAAAAACCGGTTGTCTTGATTTATAGGTTTCCTCAAGACTACTGCTGACAGAATTAGCGTTTGAGATATTACTGGCGATCAGATTCAGCCTTAAATTTTGTGCATTCATACCGCTACCCGCGATATTAAATATATCGAATGAAGACATTGATTATTCTCCTTTGAGTGCGGTCAATAGACCAGAAAACCGACCATTAATAAAACGTAGACTTGCCTGGTATTGCACAGCATTTTCACCGTATTTGGCTTGTTCAATTTGAGACTCAACAGTATTCCCGTCCAGTGATGCCTGCTGAGGCGTTCGATACAACAATTCGCCACTCAGCTGGTATTGATCCGGCAATAAATGACCGCTATTGGTAGTTTCCAAAACTCCCGAATTAAGCCGAGATTGCTGTTTTAATATTGCTTGAAAATCCATATCACGCGCTTTAAATCCTGGAGTATCAGCATTGGCAAGATTAGCTGCCAACACTTCCGCCCGTTTCTCACGTAACATTAATGCTTGGGGATGAAGCCCCAGGGCCTTGTCAAAATTTATTGCCATATTATTTGCCTGTAAGTATTAGTTATAAATACTTAAGCAGAACTTATGCCAATAGTTTTAATTATTGTAAAACAATGAGTTGAATTGCATTGAAAAAGAATTAATGCACTGATTAGATGGAAAATGACGATCGCATCACACTGAAGTGGCAAAAATTTACCGCTTTAAGCAAACTGCCAATAAGACTTTATTGAAGTGTCAAAAAAACACCTTTTGGCTAATCGGTTTTTTGATAATACCGGCAATGACGCCCATCAATAGTTTGAAAATCTTGCATCTCAGCAGGTATAACTTCGGTTCGACCGAGAAACAATACTCCTTTTGGTTTTAGAATTTCGGCCATTCTTTGCAAAATATCCTTTTTTATCTGCTCCGAAAAATAAATAAACACATTGCGGCAAAAAATAATATCAAATTGCCCTAACACTGCCATAGGTTTTAACAAGTTGAACTGTTGAAATCTTGCTCTACTTGAAATTTCAGTTTTTAATTTGTATCCAGCATGAATTTGATCGAAAAAATTCGGCCATACTGACTTTTCCAATCCCCGGGATATTGCTATCTCAAGATATTCGGCTTGTTTCGCAACTTTAATGGCTTGCTCAGAAATATCAGTTCCGATAATGTCAACATCTTGTATAGCTGTCGGATGATGCTGTTTCAAAAATTGTTCAATACAAATACTTAATGAATATGTTTCTTGGCCCGTGGAACAAGCGGCTGACCAGATTCTTAACTTTCGGGTTTGATTCGTTATCAATTTAGGCAAAATGACTTCTTGCAGCTCCATAAAATGTGCTTTTTCACGAAACCAGTAAGTCTCATTTGTTGTCATGGCATCGATCACCCGATTCATCAATTTTTTTGATTGAATACTGGGTTTATTGAGTAACCGCAATAAGTCTTTGAAAGATTTAAGCTGAAATTCTGTCAGTACGGTTGCCAAACGACTTTTTACCAGATATTGTTTTTCTGCTCCTAACACAATACCGCAGCACTGCTTTAACAACTCCTGAAAAAGACCATATTCCTCAGCTGTCACATTGCAAACCTATTCACCATGAAAAGCTTTCATTCTGTCCTGAACAGCTTGAGCCAAATCATCGGGTGAAAATTTAGGGAGAAACTGGTTTGCACCGACTTTTTGAACCATATCAGTATTGAAAACCCCACTTAATGAAGTGTGCAAAATCAGATAAACATCACTCAAGCGTGGATCTTTTTTTATTTTACTTGCCAATGTATAGCCATCCATAACCGGCATCTCCACATCCGAAATAATCATCGTGTAATGATTTGGAACATCCACGCCTTCTTCTACAAGCCCTGACAAATGATTCCATGCCTCCTGGCCATCTTTAAAAGTTGTAACCGTAGCGCCCATTTGCTCCAAGACCCGCTTGATTTGATTGCGGGCGACTGAAGAATCATCCACCACCAGTATTTGATCTTGCTGAGCAATAACCTGTTCTTCAATCAATCCTTCCGATACATCTTCCTGACCGCCAATCACTTCCTTCATAACCTTTTCGACATCGATAACTTCAACCAACTGCTCGTCCACTTCAGTTACTGCGGTTAAATATCCTTCATTCCCGGCTCCTTTGGGAGGTGCTTTAACAGTTGACCAGCCGATGTTTATAATTCTGTCGACTTTTTCGACCATAAAGCCTTGGACAGTTCGGTTATATTCGGTAACAATGACAAAATTGCTACCATCACGTTTCAGCTCGGATAAGCCAATTGCCAGCGACAAATCCAGCACGGGAATTGTTTTGCCCCGCAAATGTGCAACACCACAGACAACAGAATGCGCTTTTGGAATCTGTGTTAACGGGGGGCACTGGATGACCTCTTGAACTTTAAAAACATTAATACCGAACAGCTGTTTTCCAGCGAGTTTAAACAATAATAATTCAAAGCGATTATGCCCTGCAAGCTGAGTTCGCTGATCTACACCTTCTAAAATACCTGCCATAATAGATACCGTCTTTTATTGTTGTATTTAAGTATAGATACGATCTGAAAATTTACTCATTCAGTCGATATAAGCAGAAAACACAAGCGTTGATAATGCTGGCGAGATTTGATTTCTGCTTCAGGAAACTACAAAAAATGCGATAAAAATAGGAATTTTCTTAAACCCAAGATATTGTTTTAATTTTGCTGATAGTCTTTTCTAGATTTCCAGCGACTTAGTCTCTCAAGATATTTTCATTCTCAATAGAGCTGAAACTCCGGGAATAAAAATGAATCGCTTTTCTGCCATTTCCTTTGGCTTTGGCTTTGTACATAGCAATATCCGCTCTATTGAGAATAGAATCTGAAGAATCATTCCTCTCAGGAAACAAACTAATCCCAATGCTGGCACTGATATAATGTTCTTGGGTTTCAATCAGAAAAGGTGAAGCAAGCGCTTCCTGAATTTTATTGGCAACGACATGCGCTAATTCAACGGCTTTTTGGGGTTCTTTACCAAGTTCTTTCAGTAACAACACAAACTCATCCCCCCCATACCTGGCAACAGTATCTTCCTCGCGAAGCAATTCCAGCATCCGCCGCGCTGCGAGTTCAAGCAACATATCTCCGGCAATATGGCCAAAGCTGTCATTAAGCATTTTAAAATCATCCAGATCCAGAAACAATACAGCACTAATGTGTTCACGGCGCCTGGCAACGGATAATTCCTGAGATAACCGATCCAAAAACAAGCGTCGATTTGGCAAACCGGTTAAAGGGTCGTTGTAGGCTAGCTGCCTGATTTTGGCCTGGGATTTAACCCTCTCAGTAATATCCAGAATAATTGCCACAAACGCCAGCTGATTACCATAGGGAATTAATTGCAGATGCACTTCTACATTATATAAAGTACCATCTTTGCGTCTATGAACGGTTTCAAATACCAGTATTTCTTTGGTGTGATTTCTGAGTGGTAAAAGCATTTCATTGAAGTCTGAAAGGGTAAACTCAGGTTTTAAATCCAACGGCGTCAATTGTTGTAATTCGGATAACGAATAACCCAGATTCTGTCTGGCACCTTGATTGACCTCAATGAACAATAAAGTTTCTTCATTGAAAATATAAATTTCGTTCAGGGAAACTTCAATGATCCGGCCCAAGCTCATTTCCCTGGCTTCCTGGGCTTTACGCTCACTGATGTCGACCAAACAGCAGCAGAGAATATTCTGATTTTCAGGGGAAGGTAATTTTACCACCCTGACTTCGCAGAGGATTCTATCTCCCTTACTATTGAGAATTATCCATTCAAAACTGGCTTCTCCTTTTTCCTCAACATCTTCTAAACATTTTTTTACTTTTTCAGAACTTAAACTGCCATCAGCTTGTCTTTTCGGACTAGATTCCAGCGGTCCAATTTCCAGCAAATTAGTCTTGGTCAAACCAAACAGCTCCAGAGATTTTTTATTGGCATCAATGAAACGCATGGTTTCCAGATCAAGTATGAGTAAAGCATCGGGCGCAAAATCAATCATTGTCTGGTAACGCCGTAGAGTAACTTCCAACGCCTGTTCTGCTTTTCGACGGTAACTGATATCCCTGTCAACACCTTGATAGCCAAGTAACTCTCCGCCAGCATCGAAGACAGGATTCCCACTGGTTTCCAGAATTACAGGATATCCCTCTCGATGCAAATTGGTATTTTCCAGATTTGCAAAGCCCCGCTTGGAGGAAACCACTCCCCAAAAAATATCAGCCACCCGTTCTGATTCTTCTATCGACATCAGATCAAATGGGGTTTTACCAATCAGTTCTTCAGGTTGGTAGCCAAGAATTCTGCTGCATTGGGAACCGACATAGGTATATACACCATTTTTGTCTACTTCCCACATCCAGTCAGGAGAGTTTTCCACAAACCGACGAAAAAAACCCTCATTTTTTTTCATAACGATATTTCTTCATTGTCCGAAACACAATGGCGACCTCGATTAATCATCACTTACATCAGAACTGATCTGACTTTGAATATCAACTAATTGCCTGATTACCCACACGGTTCCCCCAATTTATTGTAGTGGCAAATACTGTAAGAAACTGAACAACAAAAGTTATAAATATTGTTGGTTTTTATGTGGGAGCGGCTTCAGCCGCGAAAAGGCAGCATCAAGATACAAATCGTGGCTAAAAGCCACTCCCACATTTTATTTCCACATATCTCTTTCTGGCGGTTCTCATGTCACATCCTGTCTGACATGTTGCCCCCAGGCAATTGATTCATTTTTTTACTTTTTTTATTGTAAAGTGACTGAAGCTAATACGTAATCAGGAATATTTATCGACAAGCTTCTTCGACGAAACACATTAATATTGAAAAGTGCCGCATGCAATATATGTTGGCATTATTCATGCGTGGTCAAAATAACACGACAAAATAATGGCACCCTCATGAAAGAATCACTTTTAATTCTCGCTTTAATTTTTGCCCAACAGACCAATGCTACACCTGGACAAAGTCTTGAGTCAATTAAATCAGCAATCGTAGATTATCTCTCCCGTCAAATACCGGATAAACATGTTCACAAAATCATTGTTGCTCCTTTAGATCCTCGCTTAAGATTACCAAAATGCACGAAACCTTTGAAAATTTCTGTCCATAGAGGCCGTATTAAACCAGGAAGAAACTCCATTGGCGTTAGCTGCAAAGGCAAACAATCCTGGAGAATTTTCCATTCTGCCTCAATCAAAACATTTAAAGACATTCTGGTACTGAAAAAATCAATCCGTCGTGGCGAAATTATCACACCTCAGCATTTAACCATCGAAAAAAAGGAAATTTCACGGCTTGGTGGAAATTTTTTCACTGACCCTAGTGAGGTTATTAACAAACAGGCAACAAAAAACCTGTCTTCAGGAAGAGTTATCTCCGACAAATATTTGACAGAAGCAACCCTGATAAAACGCGGCCAAAAAATCACCATTGCTTCACGATCCCCTTCATTTTCGATTCAAATGAGCGGCCAAGCCATGAAAAATGGCATCAAGGGTCAAAGAATTCCAGTCAAAAATGAAAACTCCAGAAGAATCATCGAGGCCACCGTCATTAAACCCGGCCTGGTATCAGTCGATTTCTAGGAGTTTATCAAATTTTGGATGATTCTGTTGACAGAACCCTACTAGACAAAAAATTTCGCTCAAAAATTAAAGTTATCATCTAAACTGACGATAACTAAAGCAAATATGAATAGTTAACTAGGAAACATTATGGCTATAAAAATCTCAACTTCACTCCAGACAGTGCAAGCTCACAAATCATCTGGAAAGGAAAAGGCTGAAAGCACAAAAAATACTTCAACCCAAAATATAGCGCAAGGGGATTCCCTGAAGTTTACAGAAACCGCCAAGGAATTAAAACAGGCTTTCGCAGCATTGGATTCAGTTCCTGTTATCAATTCCGCTCGTGTTAAACAGGCAAGAGATGCTATTACAGCAGGGACTTACCAGGTTGATGCTGAAAAAATTGCTGAGAAAATGGTCCAGTTTGAAAAATCCTTACCAGAAACTTCTTAGCTTATGATTGAAAAAACCTATCCAGTTGCTACCAAACTTGCCAAAAACGGCTTGATTCATACCCAAAAGCTTTTTCAGCTTCTGGGAGAAGAAGCTTCTCTGCTAAGAAAAGACGAGGCAACGGAATTACTGGCGGGAATAGCGGCCGAAAAGCAATTATTAGTCACCCAACTCAATCAATTTACCAAACAGCTGTCACAAATCCTTAACACAGAAAACCTGGCTCTGGATCAAGACGGTATTAAAGATTATTTGGAAAAAGCCAAAAATGCCGGTCTAAAAGCCACTGAATTATCCCAATACTGGTTTGAAATAACTGAACTGTCAAAAAAATGTCGGGATATGAACGAACATAATGGCGCCTGCATCGATTTATTAACGCGTCATAATCAACGCTCCCTACAAATTATCAAAGGTAATGGTCAAACCATCAATACTTATGGCCCTGATGGCACAACCAGCTCTGAGCTGAATAGCCAAAATCTGGTTTCATCCGTATAAAAAGGTTTTTCTTGGGGCTATTGCTTTTTTAACAATTTGGCCGCCAGTTCCGCCATTTTTTTTGACCCCCCGCCAACACCAAGTGCTGTTTTAACTTCCTCTAGATTTTTCCGCATCGTATCGGCATAATCTGTATTTTCAAGAATCTTGTTGATTTCCAAAGCCAAATTTTCAGCCCGCGCTTGGTGCTGTATAAGTTCCTGAACTATTTTTTTTCCAGCCACAATATTCGGTAGACCAATAAAAGGTGTTTTGACCAACAATCTCCCAAGCCAGTAAGTAATGGCGGAAAGTTTATAGGTGATCACCATGGGTACTGTGAGCAATGCAATTTCCAAAGTTACTGTTCCTGAACTGGTCATTACAGCATTGCAGCATTGAATTACTTCATAAGGCTGGTGTTTTACAACTCGAAGCTTAACTGATGAAGTTTTTAAAATCGATTGTAATAAATCATCATCTACGGAATCAGCCTGGGGCAAAATAAATTCAACATTGGGAATTGTTTCCCTAATAATTTCCGCAGCTTTAATCATCACCGGAAGTAGCCGTATGATTTCGTTTCGACGACTTCCCGGTAGCAAGCCAACCACTGGATGATGGCTGTCAAGATTAAAAACCCGTTTTGCCTCATCAATTGATAATTGTGGATGGACTTTATCGACTGAGGGATGTCCCACATAAGCAACGGGAATATTCTCTGCTTCATAATAGGCTGTTTCAAAAGGAAAAATGACAGCCATCATGTCGATAATTTTGCCATATTTGATAACCCGGCCTGGCCGCCACGCCCAAACCTGGGGGCTGACGTAAAAAAGCACTTTAACCCCTTGCCGTTTGGCAAAAGCGGCTAACTTGTAATTAAATTCCTTATAATCAACGCAAATCAGTAAATCGGGTTTTTCTGAAATCAATAATTGCTGCATCAATTTTAATGCCCTTTTGATTTCACCATAGTGCTTAAGAACTTCAATCACCCCAATCACGGCAATATTGCTGGAATCAAATCGCACATCAATTCCAGCCTTCGCCATTTTTTTGCCACCCATGCCAAACCCCATTATGTCTGGCATATGGTTTTTCAATTCCAAAAACAAATTAGCGGCGTGCTGGTCTCCAGAAGCCTCACCTGCAACCAGCATAATTTTGTTGGTCATTGAGAATTAATTCAATACGGTTTCGATAACAGAGACTATTTCATGGATATTATCTTCTGATAATTCCGGACAAATGGGTAAAGATACACATCTTTCGGATATCGATTCAGTAACGGGTAATCTAACATTCGCGCAATCAGCTGCAAAAACTTTCTGTTTGTGCAAAGGAACAGGATAGTAGACAGCACAAGCAATCTGCCTGGCCTGTAACGCCGCCATAATTTCATCACGGCGGTCACATAGCAAAGTATATTGATGATACACATGAGTACCAATAGAATCTTCGACCGGGGTTTGTAATGGCAATTCAGCCATTAATTGTGAATATAAATAGGCTGCGTGGCGGCGGCGCTGATTATATTGGTCTATACGCTTTAATTTGGCACGCAAAATCACTGCTTGCATTTCATCCAAACGGCTATTAAAACCAATTACATCATGATAATAACGTTTTTTACAACCATGATTTCGGAGCATTCTAACCATTTCTGCGGTTTCGTCAGATTGGGCTGTCACTAATCCACCATCACCGAAAGCTCCCAGGTTTTTACTGGGAAAAAAACTAAAACCGGCCGCATTGCCAAAGCTGCCAGTTTGTTTGCCATTGATATCCGCTCCGAAAGATTGCGCACAGTCTTCAATAATTTTCAATTGAAATTGATCGCTTAACTGTTTGATACCATCCATATCAACAGGCTGACCGAAAAGATGAACCGGCATAATTGCCTTGGTTTTTGTAGTTATCGCCCGCTCTATTGCCGTCGGGGAAATATTGAAAGATTTTTCATCAATATCTACAAAGACGGGCTTGGCCCCAACATAGCGAATTGCTTCAGCCGTCGCTATAAAAGTAAATGCAGTAGTAATTACCTCATCACCTTCGCCAATACCTTCAGCTAACAGCGCTAAATGTAAGGCATCGGTTCCAGAAGCAACCCCAATTGCATGTTTCACTCCAAGATAATGCGCCGCTTCCTGCTCAAATTCCTGAACGTTAGGACCCAAGATAAAAGCACAATTCTCCATTGTTTGGGCTAGACCTGCCTCAATCTCAAATTGAATTTCGGCATATTGTGCCCTCAAATTGACCATTGGAATCATACGCAGTCGTTCCTCTCTGTGATTATTATTGATTTAGCAAGTTGGATATTTGTATGGCGGTTGCTAAAGCCTTCCTACCCGCCTCTCCTGAAACCAATGGATTTTCTTTGGTCTGGATACAGTTGACAAAATGCTTGATTTCTTCAAGTAATGCATCAGCATCCTCAAAAACTGATTCCTCAGTGACAATTTCTGGGATACCTGGAAACATTTCTTTTGTTCCTGTACGATGCTGGGTTAGTACCCGATTCTGAAAATCGACCGAAACATAAGAATTAGGTCTGAACATTCTCATCTTGCGTTCCATTTTCATACTGATTCGACTGGCTGTCACATTGGCCACACAACCATTTTCAAAGACAATACGGGCATTGGCAATGTCAATACCCTTGGTCAATACTGCAGTACCGCTGGCCTCAATTCGGTCAACTTCGGAATTTACAATCGCCAGAATAATATCAATATCGTGAATCATCAGATCCAGTACTACGCTGACATCATTAGCTCTTGGATTAAAAGGCGACAGCCGGTCAGACTCAATAAATATGGGTTGTTCCTTGATATTGTCCAGCCCGACAATAGCAGGATTGAAGCGTTCCAAATGACCAACCTGCAAAATAAGATTATTCTGCTTTGCCACAGCAATCAACTCATCAGCCTCGTCAACTGTTACAGTAATCGGTTTTTCGACCAGTACGTTTGCCCCTGCATTCAAAAAATCTTTTGTTACATGGTGATGAAGGCTTGTCGGAACAACCACACTCACCGCATCAAGTTCACCCAGCAACGGCTGGTAATCAGTCAAAAAGTCTGTCCCATTATTCTTTGCAACTTCCCGGGCTGCTTGCTCATTAGTATCAACAACTGCCACCAATTCACAGTGGGGTAATGATGCATATTTTTCTGCATGAAATTTACCTAAATACCCAGTGCCGATAACGGCGCATTTCAATTTGTTCATCTAGATATAATTATTCTTATTAGGTTTTCAATATAATTTTATTGAGGACATCAAGAAAATATCCGCACCAACCTGTCTAAAAGGGAATCATTAGAGATACCTGCTTGTTCGTCTTCATAAATATTCATCCACCGCAACCTGTTGGCATTAGTTACAACGGTAACCGAAGACATTGCCATGGCAGCCCCAGCAATCATAGGGTTTAACAAAATACCAAAAAAAGGATATAAAACACCCGCAGCGATGGGAATACTCAGGGTATTATAAATTAACGCGCCAAACAGGTTCTGTTTAATATTCTTTAAAGTGGCTTTTGAAAGAGCAACAGCTTCCGGCACTTTTAATAACGAGCCTTGCATAATGACAATATCTGCACTTTCAATGGCAACATCGGTGCCTGTGCCAATAGCCAAACCAATATCCGCCTGAGCCAACGCCGGCGCATCATTTATGCCATCACCCACCATTGCAACAACCTCGCCTTTGGCCTGTAAATCCTTGACAATATTTGCTTTGTCCTGGGGCAAAATTTCTGCTCTGACTTCTGGTATTCCTACTTGCTGAGCCACTGCCTTAGCGGTGATTTTATTATCGCCAGTCAACATTATAACCCGAATACCTTGCTTTTTTAGTTTCCTGATCGCCTTCGCAGAATCCTTTTTGACTGGGTCAGAAACTGCAATAATTCCAGCAATTTTGCCATCAGAGGTTAACAGCATGGGTGTTTGTCCAGATTCTGAAAGTTGTTCCAGTTTTTTGATATATCGACCATATTTAATTCCTTCCTGATCAATTAAGGCAGCATTACCAAAGGCAACTTGTTTTCCATCTATCTCCGCCTTGATACCAAGCCCTGAAATAGCTTTAAAATGAATAGCCTTTTTGATTTCCAGATTTTTTTCAGTCGCAGCATTTATTATTGCTGAAGCAAGTGGATGTTCGGAGCCCGATTCAATACTCGCTGCTAAAAGTAATAATTGCTCATCAGAAAATTGACCACTGGCATACACACCGGTAACTTGAGGTTTTCCTTCGGTAACTGTTCCGGTTTTATCCAAAACCACACAGCTGATTTTCTCAGCCAACTGAACCGCTTCACCATTTCTGATCAAAACACCTGATTTGGCGGCACGTCCAACAGCAACCATTAACGAGATTGGCATAGCCAGTCCTAACACGCAGGGGCAAGCTATGACCAAAACTGTCATAGATGTCACAAATGCATAGCCAATGGATGGCTCGGGACCCCAAACATACCAAATTAAAAATGTAAGGATTGAAATAGCAACAACTGCCGGAACGAATACTGCAGAAATCCGGTCCGCTAACCTGGCTATTGGGGGCTTACTGCTTTGTGCCAATCGGACACTTTGAATAATCTGAGCCAATGCCGTATCCCGGCCTATTCGGGTCGCTTCGAATATAAAACTACCTTTTTGATTGATGGATCCGGCCACAACTTTTGAACCCTTGTTTTTTTCAACTGGCAACGGCTCGCCAGTCAACATCGATTCATCAACCAGGGAATGCCCATCAATAACAACACCATCAACAGGAATTTTTTCCCCAGGCCTGACTCGTAAAGTTTCGCCGAGCCCCACTTCCTCAATAGGGATATCTATTTCTTTACCATCTCTTATTACCCGTGCGGTTCTAGGCTGCAATCCGATCAACTCTCTAATTGCACTGGATGTTTTTCTTCTGGCACGTGTTTCTAGAGCTGTACCTAAATTAATAAATGCCAGAATTATAACCGCCGCTTCAAAATACGCATGCCTTGATAATGGCGGTAAAATTTCATAATAATCGAGAACAATGCAGGAATAAAACCAGGCCGATCCAGTACCCAGGGCAATCAGGGTATCCATATTTGCCTGACCATGACGCAGAGACTGATAAGCGCCACTATAAAAATGCCAACCGGAATAAATCAAAATACCCAGGGTAATTAATGCAATTTGAGGCCAGAACCAACGTCCTGTCTCAGAGCCAATTTCCGGCAACCACCCCAAATGGCCAGCCAGCATTAATGGCACACCAAAGGCTGCAGCAACAGCGGCTTTTTTCAGTAAGCTTTGGTAGCGTTCAAGTTCTCGCTGCTCTTCTTCCTCCGGGTCTTCAAAACCTTCCATTATGGCGGCTTCATAGCCAGCATTCTTGACTGCATTTTTCAAGACTTCCGGATCGACATTTCCTTTTACTATTGCAGAATGATCTGCAAAATTCACAGTCACCGAGCTAACGCCGTCAATCTCGGCCAAGGCATTTTCAACAGCGCTGACACAACCTGCGCAGCGCATCCCCAAAATCGATAATCTTACTTCCTCTGAAACCAGTTCAGAATCTTCACTCGTTGCCATTGTTTTTATCCAAAGCTATTTTAATTGACCCAAACTTTTTAATCTTCCACTGTAAAGCCCGCACTGACAATTGCATTTTTAATGTCATCCAGACTGGTTTTTCCTTCATCAAAAGACACGATCACTCTGTTTTCTTTACTGCTGGCTTCAACCGATTGCACTCCTGTTAAAGCGCTAACTGTATTTCTGATATTAGCTTCACAACCGCCACATTTCATGCCCGTTACATTTAAGCTTATATTTTGATTTGCCGTTTCATTCATTGTTTTGTCTCCAAAAATCCATTGATGTCAATTTGACCTGGCCATCTTAATACCTGATCATCTTAATACTTAATTCAGTATTAACTGAGTATTATTAAGGTATTTTTGACAAAATCAAATAATTCTTGATTTTCTAAAAAAAAATTAGTCTGGTCGAAAATCAAGAGGGCTATAAACTTTTCTTCAAGGCATAAAAAAAGGGGCTAAAAGCCCCTTTTTCTTGATAACCCCGCTATTAA
>JALXCS010000149.1:17307-20899 GCA_026990815.1 Methylomonas sp.
AATCCATCATGCTTTTTTACGACGTCCAATGGTCAGTAACCCTAACATGGCAGTCCCCATAAACCAAACTGCTGCCGGGACTGGAACTTTAGAAACATCGCCGTCACCGTTTACATCACCTTCAACAAAATCTGTTGTGACAGTATAGATACCACCAATTCCCAAGGCAATAGGACCGATATCATGGCTGAAGCCATCTTTGGCTGTTCCTGAAACAAAAAAATCGTAAGAACCAGGTTGTAAGTCTAAGGTATAAATACCCGATGCACTGGTCATGCTATCTTTTGAAACTGAAAAGCCATCGATAGCAACATTAAGTGCCACAATAGTTGCTGATGCAAAAGAGAGTCCATACGTGCCTTCTGTAAGAACTTCCAGTTTCCAATAATCCGTTACTGGTTCATTGATGCCGGCTACAATTGTTTGTGTAACTTCAGTCAAATCAACCAAATAAGGAGTAGTAACATGGCCGTTCCCCTGCGTAAAACCATCGCCTATAATGGTAGCGAATGCAGAAGCCGGCGCTAGCACGAGAGCCAAAAGTATTGCTTTATAATTTTTCATTTTGTGTTCACCTGTTTTTTCTAAATTGTCTTACCTTTAATAACAAAGAAAGCCTAATTGCAACCAGGCTCCTCTATTCAACCGCATATTTTCCAAATATGCACATGGTGCTAAGGCGCAAAGGCTTTTGATTATCATCTGGTTTTATTTTTGCTGGCTACTCTATATTATTTATAGAGATACTATAAAAACCGAATCAAAGCCTTCCATCATTGAGCAACATTAATACTTTTTAAACTTAAATACCGTGAGCATATAAGTAAAAAATATTTCAATAATGAATGATGCCATTCAGCATCAAATAAAGCTTAGCGCAATGTGACATATAACACAAATAATTTTCCTGTTTTTGCTTAATCCCAGCAAATATCTTGTTAACTTTGGGATTTACCGCAAAGATTTATGCCAATTGCCACATTTAAACTATACGGCGAAGAGCTTAAATAAGCATTAAATTAATCAATTATTTGTCCATAAATACTACAATCTTTCTCGACAAAGAATAGTGAATTCCCATTGCGACCTATCTTAATTATTGGTTGACATAACTTTTTCACTTGTTAGCATTCATGGACCATTAAAATACTTTTTATTAATTTTTGTCTAATGAATATGCAACTTAACGCTTTAAAATCTTTTCTTGTTTCAGGTTTTTTTTCAACTTTATTGCTGACATCTAATTATTTGCTCGCGGATGAATTGAAAAATCTCGGCCCTGAACAAATTGAAGCCCTGCAAAAAAATGGCGCTTTGATCATTGATATCAGAACAATAAAAGAATGGCAAACAACAGGAACGATCCCCAACAGCAAGAAATTACAGTTTTTTGACGCTCAAGGAAAATTTAATGCTGAAGAATGGGTGAAAGAATTAAACCAGGTTAAATCTTCACCGGACCAACCTGTAGTTCTTGTTTGCCGGTCTGGAAACAGGAGTAGCATGGTGGGCAATTTCTTAACCCAAAAATTGGGCATGAAAAATATCTATCATTTACAAAATGGCATTACCTCCTGGATTAAATCTGGTAAAAAGACCATCAAAGATCAACAAATTACAAATCCGTCTTTAAAATAAATAGACATCAATGACTATCCAAACGTTTTCCAATCAAACTATTGGCCTAGCAGGAATAGCTCAGGCCACATATTTGGTTCACGAAATTGCTTCAACCGGCTTATCAGACCAAAATGCAATGAAAGCCAGTATCAGCAGCATTTTAAAAATCGACTCTGAAAATGTAGCCGACATTTATGGTGGATTAGAGGGTATAAAGCTCGGGTTGGAACAACTTCATCAGCAATTGGCAAACACCAATATCCATAACCCTGAACACACCCGGTATGCCGCTTCGCCGGTTTTTTTGGAAAATCAACTGGAAAAAAACCCACAAATGCAAAATACCATTCGCATTGGCGTTGAAAAAGCCCAAGCCCAAACGGAACACTTTGATATCTTACATGAAAACATTTTGGCCAATCTAGGTGATCTTTATCATCGGACCATCAGCACCTTACAACCCCGAGTGATGGTGCAAGGGGAGCAAAAATACATCACTGACCCAGCCAATATTAACAAAATCAGAGCCTTGTTGTTGGCAGGAATACGCTCAGCGATGCTATGGCGACAATGTGGAGGCAAGCGCTGGAAATTTTTGTTCTATCGAAAAAAATTGCGCGATGAATGTGAAAGCCTTCTAAAAATTGCTTAATTTTTATCGACAAAAAATACATGCCTGAATTACCCGAGGTAGAAACGACATGTCGGGGGATTACCCCTTATATCATCAATCAAAAAATTCAAACCGTTATCATTCGTCAAGCAAAGTTACGCTGGCCAATCCCTGAGGACCTACCAAAATTTTTATCCAATTCTTCTTTACATGCCGTTAAACGGCGAGCAAAATATCTGCTATTAGAATTTGATAAAGGACATGTACTAATTCACTTGGGAATGTCAGGTAGCTTACGAATTGTTGATAACGACCAAGCTTCCGGAAAGCATGATCATATAGACCTGGTTTTCTACAATAAGAAGGCGCTTAGACTGACTGACCCAAGAAAATTTGGTGCGGTTTTGTGGCTAGGAAAATCACCTTATCAGCATTTTTTATTGAGCAAACTGGGACCAGAACCTTTATCGGAAGAATTCAATGGCTCATATTTATACGAATGTTCCCGCAACAGAAAACTTTCCGTTAAACAGTTCATAATGGATCAACAAATCGTTGCCGGCATTGGGAATATTTATGCAAATGAAGCACTATTTCTTAGCGGTATTCGACCAATACGCAGTGCAGGAAATATTTCAAAAAAACGCTATCAAATCCTCTCCAAATCAATACAAACCATACTGAAAAATGCCATTAAACAAGGCGGCACTACTCTTAAGGATTTTGTTGGCAGCGATGGTAAACCCGGATATTTTCGCCAGCAACTTCAAGTTTACGGCAAAGCAGGACTGCCTTGTCCAGCCTGTAATACAACTTTAAAGGAATTAAAAATCAGCAACCGATTGACAGTATTTTGTCAAAATTGTCAGAAATAATCAGCTTTTTTTGTGAAAAAAGCTTGTGAAATGGAGATAAGCGATTGAAATAAAAAAACCCCCGTCGATACATCCTTGTAGCTCTATCTCGCCCCTGAGATAGAAGGTCTTGTTATTTCGATTCCTTACCTTTTTTGAAGTCCAAAAGGGTGAGTTTTTGTCGTGAAAAAAATTCTTCATAAATATTCCTGATTACCAATAAGCTTCAGCCAATTTCAACAGTCGCGCTGGCATGGGTGGTGTTTGAACTGCCGCATGCGTCAATCGCCGCACTAATTTATCCAGTTTAAATCGTCGATTAAATCGATACTCGAATTCTGCTAGATAGCGAGGTAAATGTTTGGGGCGAATGGCATAATAAGTACCCTGCATCGCCGTTTTTACATTACCAAGTACGGTATTGACCCAATAAAATGCCAATATTTCTACACTGTCAGCACCCCCTCCCGTTATGATAGATTCGTGGGCAATACCCACTTCCTTA
>JALXCS010000150.1 GCA_026990815.1 Methylomonas sp.
GATTAAATGTACCATCAGAACTCTCGGCAGCGTAAGCTGTTGGATTCAACCGCCGGATGCGGAAAACCGCATGTCCGGTGGTGTGGGAGAGGTAACGGGCGCAATCCCGTTACCCCGACCCAATCAGTAGTGATTGTTTAACTTTATGGCAGTAGTCCCCTGATATTGACGAAAGCTCATAACATCAGGTTAATAAAAAACTCTGAATAAACGTTTGATCTGTTCAAACTCATATAGATAAGGTTGAGTGACAGCATGGCTGGCTGCAACAACAATCAGATCATGGGAAAACACGGAAGTGTTGTACCAGTTAAAACTACCTTCTATAACAATATATTCATCAATCACGCAATATTTGGAGTGAATGGGAGAGTAAGGAACAGGATGATCATCCTGTGCGTAAACCAGACCAACGGAAATTCCTACAGATTTAAGTCGTTCCACTGCCGGTAGTAATGGGCGGTTTAATTCATCATGCATAGAGCGTTCAATCCCAACTCTTCCTTGTCTCGCCAGATGACCATTGAATAATATCTGCACATTGACACCCCGGTCATGGGCATGGATTAAGGCGTTAACAACGCTGTCATGATGCTCGCCGAGCAGATCGCCAATCAAAAATAGAACAATTTTTATTGAGTGTCTGGCGCGGTGAATTTCGGCAAGAATAGCTTGGTGGGGCCGGTAATATTTGCCATTGTACATATAATGGCGTCCAAACGTATAAAGCAGATTAAAAGGGCTTAATGGGTCAATGCCATATTTTTGATTAACTCCTCCCCGTTGACTCTGAAATATATTATCAAGCAATCGACAAACCCCTTTGGAATGAAAACTCATTCCTGATTCCCAGTTTGCCCACCAGCGATCAAAAGTTATGTTAAAAGATCCCAAAATCGCATCTTCATCATTAAAAATGATAAATTTGGTGTGCATATCAGGTTCAACTTCAATCAACTGATGATGCGGCGTACAAAACACACCAAGCAATTCAATATTCGAATGTTTTAGACGAGCATAATTATCGCTGTTGGTGAGGGTCGTTTTTCGCCAATCAACGATACATTGCACCAGAACACCTTGATGGTGAGCATGGATTAAGTGATTAATAAAATCATGATCATCGATACAATCGACACTGACCTTAATGGTGCATAATCGATCAGGATTTTGATGTTTAGCGTGTATTACCTTGTCAATATTGTCATGAATATAGCGCTTGGGATGAAACGGGTGGTATTGTTGGCCTTTGGTAAATTTGGGGGTTAAGTGCAATGATTCGAAATGGTGGTTATACCAGTCTACATCGGCTTGTAATTCCTGGGGGTTAAGTTCATAAGTGCAGTAATAGTTTGGTGTCGACCATTGATCGCTTAATGGCCAATATTGTAAATGATCGCCCTGCATCTGATGCCAATCAAGGAAAATATATTCTTTTTCCGACGGGATTGAATGTTCATGCAAATGAACAATGAGGGAGAACTTGACACAATTTATTGGACCGAACTGGTTGGAATGAGGCAGAATAAAGAAATCCCGGGTACTTCGGTTATGGCGATTCCAATGAATATCATAGGCATCCGTATCAACAAAATAGGTTTCGCAGATATTATTATCCCGATAGACTTTGAGGATGACTTTTAAGTTGGCTTGAACACCGTGAAATATTTCAAAATCAATTTTTCCCCAGCGGATGTAGAATTTTTCATTAAAATCATTGATGCGTTCAAAGTAACCGCCTAAAGTTCCCTGAACCGGTTTGGCATAGTGTTCTGCAACCTGCATGGTTTACCACCTCTTTACTTCGGCTCAAACGCCATTAAATATCCAACATGATCGGAAACTCGACCATAATCCTGTTCTGTAAAAATTACTCGGGCTGAAACTACCGACAAGCAACTATCTTTACTCAAAAATACATAGTCGATCCGGTAATCATCAGCCAAAAGATTTTGCCAATGTGAGTCATTGACTTTGAATATTTGTTCAAAAAGGCCATGTGCATTGGCAGCAAGATATTGGTCTTCATAATCAAGAGTATTAACGATTTCCCGATAACCTTCTGATCCGGCGGCAATATTAAAATCACCACAGAGTAATGTGGCTTTAGTATATTTGGTTTTTTTAGCTTCAGCCCAACGCCTCAGTTTTTCGAACTGCTGTTTAAAACCGTCCTCCCACCAACTTAAATGAACTGAAAAAACATTGATAGGACCAATATAAGGAATCCGGATTTGCGCAGCAATCACCTTTCTGGAATGAATATTATAAATATCGTTAGATTCTGAAACATATCGTGCTTCTTTTTTCGACATGGGAAAACGACTCAAAATGGCTACCCCCTCCCTATACTTGTCAAAGCCTCTATGTGACCAGTCTGCATAGAGGTAAAAAGGTTTTGGTAGACGGTCATTAATAATTTTTGCGGAATTCGAATTCCAGTCACCTTCGCCATTATTCCAGTTTTCAGCTACTTCCTGAAAACAGACGATATCAACTTGTTGCTCATCGATTGCCTTGGCTATAATTGAAAATTTAGCATCCTGATGGTCTTCCTGATAGCAATGCAAATTAAGAATCATCAGCTTTAGCGGCTTTCGCTGGGAGTGGTAATTGTGACCATCATTGGTGTCCCGGTAAATATTTCCTTTGGATTCAGTGCTGAAATAATATTGAATTTGGAAAGCATGGGCTGTCTTAATCTGGCCATGCCAAATCTGAATGCCATACTGATTAGGATTTCTGGCATTACTACGATGAGTCTTGTTCCAGTAATCGCAGCGAAAATGACAAGCACTTTTATGACTATGCTGCCAGTTATCAGTCGTCCAGTGAACAAAAACCTGCTCAGCAGCAAGTGACTTATCAATTGCGACAACAACCGGAATATGGCTCCCTTCTTTAAGTGAAGGTGAATAGTCAATATGTAAAACGGGTTGTTGGGTAAAAACACGAATACCCGAATCGGCTTCAGACGTATAATTTAAACCAAGATTGTTATCCCAATATTGTTTGCCAGAAACCTGAAAACGCAATGCGAATTGAATATTGCCGGGTAATGATTGTTTGGGAGACAGAGAAAACTCTATCTGAGCAACCCAAAACTCTTTATCCTGATGTTGACTGCTATGAAATTTTGCCGCTAAGGTTTTCCATTCATCGTCTTCACCTGCCCAGAGAATATCTACCAGCTTGTCAAAACCAATGTTTTTCAGCGCAATAAAGAATTTTAACTGCTGCTTGACTGCCCCTTTCTTACGGCTGATGATATTTTTTACATAGAGCAGTTGAATGTTATTCATGCCATCGCGCCATTAATCCCAATTATTTGGCCAGATATATAAGCAGCATCATCAGAGCATAAAAATGCCGTTAGAGCAGCGACTTCTTCGGGTTTACCGGGGCGTTTCATGGGGACCAGGCTTTTGATAGCCTGTTTATCAAAACTTGCTTCAGTCATGTTGCCCTGAATGATTCCCGGGGCAATAGCATTGACCGTTATCCCTCGGGATGCCAATTCCTGGGCCAGAGATTTAGTTGCCCCGTGCAGCGCTGATTTTGCTGCGGCATAATTACATTGACCACGATTACCCATTACCCCGGCAATTGATGACATATTGATTATTCGCCCCCAACGGGTGGATATCATTGGCATTAATAAAGGCTGGGTGACATTGTAAAAGCCATTTAAAGAAACATTGATGACTTTATGCCAGTCCTGATAAGTCATACCTGCCAAAGGGGCGTCATAATGAATACCTGCATTATTGATGATAACTTGAATGGGATGAATTTCTGATAATTTAACAAGTTTCTCTTTGGTTTCATCATGATTGGTAACATCGAAGTAAATTATTTCTACTGAATGGCCTTGCTTTTGTATTTTTTCAGCGATATGTAAAGCTTTTTCCTGACGATGGTTAGTATGAATGATGACATGAAAACCTTGGTGCGCCAGGCGCAGGCAAATCGCCTCACCAATATCACCCGTACCGCCGGTTACCAGTACTTTTTTCATAAATTATTTTGAGTGAATGTATTTTAGATAAGCCAAAATTGCCAAAGCATTTTTTGTCTCAAGTCGGTCCTTAAAAGAGGGCATTTTGGTGTCTTTAATGAATGAAGGGGCATCAAGAATAAATTCAACCAGATATTTATTACGCGGATCAGACACAAGTATCTCCGGACCAATTTTCCCGCCGACATTATTTACTGAATGGCAGCGAATACAATATTGAGTAAAAAGTTCGAAACCTTGCTGAACAGGTTTTTGGTCGGTTTTTGGTAGAGCTGCGGCAAAAAAATCAACGGCAGGCTCAAAACTGATGCGTGTCAGCTTGAAAGGCCAGGGGAACAACCATTTATCCAGCTCGGGATTTGGCCATACCAGGTAATAAGGTTCAGGGGTAGTCATTTTGGCACCAAATTTAAAAGGTTGCCAATGGTTTTTGGCAGAGGCAGCAACATCTTTAAAAGCAATATAGCCGGATTCAGATATGGCATCGGAATAACTCATAAATGATTGATAACCATCCTCAGCAGTAAAAATCACTAGTAATTCTTCCGGACCAATTTGTTTGGGTGGTTTCAATAATCCCAAAAATTCATCCAGGGGGTAGGCAAGATACTTTTTGCGAGTTTTATAGACGGGGTCTTTGGCAATGGTAACTTGAACAGCTACTGGCAATTCGTATTTCGGAATTTTCAATAATTTGATTTCAGGCCATTGTGTGGATAATGCTGGTAACGGGCAAAGTAAAAAAAGAATAACAAAACAGAATTTGATGGAATTGGGCATATCAGCACTTTGAGGAATAATTTTTTCTGCTATTTTAGCATTTTTCATAATCTACCGAGTGAATCAAAAAGGTATTAACTTGGCTAGTGATGTACCAAATGATCCCATTAACATAGGGGCAATCATGGTAATAAATTGTGGCAACTGCGAAAATGGAGACATTAACATATGATTTTCAGCCAGCCATTTATCCGTGTCTAGTTTGGCTTGCAGTTCGGTGCTTTGAAGAATAATTGTTTTCGCTTTTGCAGTCAGATAAAAGGCAGCTGGGAAATAAAGAGCAGCCATGGTTAGAGTGTACATCAGTCCCCAATATTGACTAACAGCAAAAGTAATCGCTTGAATTTGATGGTGTAGGGTTTCATCAGTCAATAAACTCAATGGCCAATTGAACCATAGCTGCATATGCACAATACCTATGACCATAACAGCAGAGCCTCCCGATAAAAGGTTCTTGATTTGTTTTGACTGATGAATCAATTTGCCAAGTGCGGATTCAGAATGTGTGTTTCGTTTGCTCATGACACAACAGCCTGCCATGATGCCCAGAGGAACAACGATGATAGCCAATAGATTAATTATGGCTAAAGCGGTGTTAATAAGTCCCAATTGGTATTCTGAATAAAGACCGGAGGCTTTTAATGAATCAAAAGTAAAACGGAAGATGGATATAATTGGGCTTGTAGTCGGTTCTGTCAGGAGTAAATATAAAATTTCTAAAATAGAGAAAAGCAAGATCAATGTGATAAACAACCAGAATGTTGATTTAGTCAATGTCTTGTGAAAACTGTTGATAATGTACGTTATAAAAATAGTGACAACAAAAAAATACAAAATAACACTGGAAAGCCACTGAAGTCTTGCCTTGGTTTCTGTAAGACTAACGTTAGATAAATTTTGCGGCAGCTGCGGGATTAAGCTTTGATTAAGTTCCGGAAATTTGAAGGCAAAGAACTCGAACAGGACTTTTCCCGATATCAAAATCACAAAAGGAGCGATAATAAACCGGAAACCGTGACCGACTTCAGATGAAACTATTTGTTGAAGTTTCATTGCAGTTGACTATTTTGATGACAGTTTATAAGATGTTGTCAAGTCATGTTTATATCCCGTATTTGTTGTTTAGCCAAGTTAACCAGCTCCGCATCTTCATCCGTTTCTATAATACGCTCTAATGTGGATAAACTGTGACTGTCAAGCATTGAGATGGCCTGTTTTCTGACCGAATCGAAGTAAGCTCGAAGTGCAGCCAGTTCCCGTAAATAGGTATTGGCAGACTTCAGTTGTTTGAGCATTACTTTTTCAGGATTTTCAGTGAAAAGGTCAAGGAGTAAGTCACCATGCAATTTCTGTTCACGCAGCAAATCGCGATGGGCGAGTTTGACGGGCTCTGTGGGGTCGTTGCAGCAGGTACTCATCATTATCTCCAAAGTTGTGATTTTTACCTTCCTAGATTCAACTCATAAGTGCAATTCATTTTAATGGAAATGGAAGGGCCAGCTGATGTATAGTTCGAGCTTTTTCAATCCGACCAAAGAATGAGGAAACTTATGAAGAAATATCGTCAGCTGACCGAAGCACAACGATACCAGATTGAAGCATTAAAGAAAGCAA
>JALXCS010000151.1 GCA_026990815.1 Methylomonas sp.
CCAGCACGCCTGCTCATCTGGAAAGCGCTCGTAGAAATCAATCAAGACCATATTTTGATAGGGCTTTTTAATGCGGTTTCTCATAGTCTCCGTACTATATCATACGGGAGCTAAAGGCATAATCATGGCTTACCTACATTCCACAAGTTTTTGTCATGTACAGAGGTTGGGAAATGAATATTTTGAAGAGGACGGTAAATAAATCCGCCCATGACAAATATGGCTGTTATTTTTTCAATATGGGTAGCAGATAACGCCATACTTTTGCAGTTATGACGGGTTGCGCTAAAGTATTCGGGTGTAGGCCGTCGCTTTGCATTAAATGTTCATGTAAGGCAACCTCTTCGAGTAAAAAGGGCACCAAAGGAATATTTAATTCCTCTGCAAGTTGCGGATAGATATTGTAAAACATATCAATATAACGCTTTCCATAATTAGGCGGAATACGCATGCCAAGGAGCAGAACCTTAGTGTTTTGGTTTTGCATGCGTTTGATAATTTCTGCCAGATTGCTTTTCATGAGTTTCGGAGATAGGCCTCTTAATCCATCATTTGCGCCTAGTTCCAAAAGCAGAATATCAGGCTTGAGTTGCTTAAGGATTTTGTTAATTCGTGCTAATCCACCTGCAGAAGTATCGCCGCTAATGCTTTCGTTATATATAGTATATGGCAGGTTTTCCTGTTGTAATCTTTTTTGCAACAAATTAACCCAGCCCTGGTCTACATTGATTCCATAACCTGCACTGATGCTATCACCCAAAACGACAATGGATTTAGCCATTACAGTGGTTGATAATAGTGATAAAAAAATCATAAGGAAAAATTTTTTCATGAAACAAAGCCCTCAAAAAAGTGAGAATGTCATTATACAGGCAGAAAACTTGAGTAAAACAGTAGCAACTGCTAACGGTCCATTACATATTTTGTCATCGGTTAACCTAACGATTATATCCGGAGAAAGTATTGCTATCGTCGGAGCATCCGGATCGGGCAAATCAACCCTGCTGGGGCTGCTTGCGGGACTTGATGCTCCTAGCGACGGCACTATTAAAATAAAAGAATATTTTATAACTGACATGGATGAAGATGGTAGAGCTGAAATCCGGAACCGGTTTATTGGGTTTGTATTTCAGTCTTTCCAGTTGCTTCCCGGGTTGACGGCTCTGGAAAATGTGATGTTGCCATTGGAGTTAAGAAATGACAGAAATGAAAGATTTTCTGCTCAAAATTTATTGGACCGAGTTGAGCTAACCGAACGTCTCAGTCATCGCCCCAATCAACTTTCTGGAGGAGAGCAGCAGCGTGTGGCATTGGCCAGAGCATTTGTTACAACGCCGACTATTTTGTTTGCCGATGAGCCAACGGGAAACCTGGATAGCAAGACTGGGGAGCATATTATCGAATTGTTATTTCAGCTCAATCAGGAACAGCAAACCACACTGGTTTTGGTAACCCACGATCCGGCACTAGCTTCACGCTGTGAGAGGATCATTAAGTTGGAAGCAGGAAAAATGGTATGAAAAGATTATCTTTAGCGATTCGGTTATTAATTCGCGAAGTTCGTTCTGGAGAATTAACTATTTTGGTTTTAGCCTTGATTATTGCTGTGACCAGTTCGACTGCTATTAGTTTGTTTGCTGATCGTTTGCAACGCACCATGACCAATCAGGCTGCCGATTTTCTGGCTGGAGATCTGGTTGTCAGTAGTCCTCAGAAACTGCCAAGAGTCTGGCATGAAAAGGCTGGAGAGTTTCATCTGAATCTGGCTCAGACGGCTGAATTTTCAAGTGTCCTGATTGAAAATGAGGAAATGTTATTAGCCGGAATTAAAGCCGTTAGTTCGGCTTATCCTTTGCGAGGTCATTTAAAAATATCTGATTTTGATTATCAGCGACAACAAATTGTTCATCATGGACCTGGTCTGGGTGAGGCGTGGGTGGAAAAGCGGGTTCTTTCTGCTTTGAAAATGAAGATAGGTGATATGCTGGCAGTGGGTGAGAAGCCATTAAGAATCACCAAAATTATTACCTATGAGCCGGATAAACGAGGTGATTTATATAGTTTGTCGCCTAGGGTTATGATTAATTCTGATGATTTACAAGCGACGAGGGTGATTCAACCGGGCAGCCATGTTCATTATTATTTTCAGTTTTCCGGGGAAACCAAGCAACTACTAAAGTTCAAAAGCTGGATAAAACCCAGGTTGAATCCATCTCAGCGGGTGATGGACATTCATGAAGATCGCCCACAGTTAGGTTCTGCGCTAGAACGAGCGGAACGATATTTAGGGCTTTCCAGTATCGTAGTGATATTGATTTCAGGGGTTGCCATTGCCATGGCTGCCCGGCGCTATACAGAAAGGCATTTTAATACTTCGGCTATGCTACGCTGTCTGGGCTGTAAACAAAATGAAATCCTTTGGCTTTATGTTTTTCAGTTCCTGATAATTGGTTTTGCAGCCAGTGCATTGGGTTGTTTGGCAGGGTGGCTGGCGCAAAGCTATCTATTTTATTTGCTGGCTAATTTATTGCCTCCTCAGGTTGCGAATCCTAGCTGGTTTGCCATCGTATTTGGCTTTGTTACAGGTATAGTTATTTTGTTTGGGTTTGCCTTGCCGCCGATATTAAGGTTAAAACAAGTTCCTCCATTGAGAGTTTTGCGTAGAGATCTCTTACCGTTACCGACAAGTGCATGGATTGTGTATGGATTGGCAATGACCATTATTATGGCACTCATTTGGCGATATACGAAGGATATTAGAATGTCGGCAACCATCCTAGGCGTAGGATGGTTGTTGATCGCTGTTTTAGGGGGTATTATTTGGGGGGGGCTGACTTTATCCAAAAATCTTATTCCCCATTTGAATCTCAGTTGGCGTTTTGCTCTCCAGGGGTTACTCAGGAACCAGCAAGGCAGTATTAGTCAGATGCTGGCATTTAGTATCACCCTGGTGGCCATGATTTTGACCTTTACTGTCAGAACCGATCTGATTGATGACTGGCAAAAGCAGCTGCCCGAGAATGCACCTAATCATTTTGCACTAAACATCTTTGCAGATCAATTGCCATCCTTCCAACAGCATCTATTGCAAAACAAAATTTCTGGGAGTCGCTATTATCCAGTAGTCAGAGGTCGGTTAATAGAGATTAATAATACCCCTGTGCAACAAATTGTCAGCAAGGACAGCCAGGGCGAAAATGCCACTCATCGGGATTTAAGTTTAACCTGGACAGACCAGATGCCGGAAGACAACCGAATTGTGGCTGGAAAGTGGTGGGATGCGTTAGCTACTGAAACTAAACCCTTGGTATCCATCGAACAAAAATTAGCCAAGAGTCTTGATATAAAATTAGGTGATATTTTAACTTTTACTATTGGCAGTCAGCGGTTGAATGCGACTGTTACCAGTATTAGAAAAGTTCAATGGGATACCATGAAACCAAATTTCTATATGATTTTTCCTCCAGGTGTATTAGATGGTTATGCGCATACTTTTATCACCAGTTTTTTTCTTCCAGACCAAAAAAAGAGCTTACTCAACAAATTGTTGAAGTCTTATCCCAGTATTACGATTTTGGAAGTGGATTTGATTCTGAAACAGTTTAAAACCATCCTAAGTCAATTGACCCAAGCCATTAATTATTTGCTTTATTTTGCATTGTTAGCCGGTTTCATGGTGCTTTTTGCAGCAGTTATATCCACTCTGGATGCAAGAATTTACGACGGTGCCATCATGCGGACATTAGGAGCAAATAGAAAACTGCTAAATACTACCCATCTTTTGGAATTTATACTGTTGGGGTTTTTTTCCGGTGTTATCGCCCTCATTATCTCAGAAGGGGTTATTTTTTCGCTTTACAGTTATGTATTGCATTTGGAATATCGTTTCAATTCTGAGTTGTGGCTGGTTGTTCCGGTTTTGGGTGCTTTTGTAGTTGGCTGTGTCGGTTTTTGGGGGGTTAGGAACGTAGTGAATCGGCCACCCAGTACGGTGTTAAGGGATATTTAACCTTGGGTGTTCATTATAGATTCAGATGGTTAAAGTTATAATTTTTTTGAAAAATGAAAGAAGAGTAAATGCCCAATTTCCTTTTTGAAAAAAGAGAAGGGCGATAGCATTATAAAACTATTAATTTGGCTCTTACTTGCATTAACAATTTTGGAGAAAAATGATGAGCAAATTTTCGATAATATTTATTGTGGCTTTAACTCTGCTTATCACAGCATGTTCAACACAGACAGGATGGAAACCGACTGTTGATCCATATGGTGACCCAAATTCCTATCGGTTGGAGCAAGATATGTATGAATGCAGACAATTGGCGCAGCAAGCATCTGGAAATACCGCAACAGAGACCGCAAAAGGTACAGCAATTGGTGCATTACTGGGAGCTGCGGCCGGTGCTGCTTTAGGTGCAGCCACTGGTGATCCAGGAAAAGGCGCTGCAATCGGTGCAACCATTGGTGGGTTTGGTGGTGGTACCAAACAAGGCTTTGGTGCAGAAGAAAGTTTTGAGCGAGCTTATAAAAATTGTTTGAGACATCGGGGTCACTACGTGATTAATTAGGCAATCTACCTGGTTATATACCTTCCAGTGATAGCTGAAATTATTTGTAAGATGTTACTCCAGTTTTGAGCGGTTTTTAATCAATTCAAATCATTCTGTAGCAATTGTGCTTATAAAGCCTCCCAAGGTTTTTTTACTGGACAGAGGTTTCTAATGCGCCAATAAATTATTGAATAAAAAAACTATTTTTACAAATAGTTGTGCGGGGTTGTTAACTTTTTATGTGATAAATGGCTCATTATTATTTTTTTAAAAATCAATTTAATCGGAAAAAAATTGTACAGAAGTACTATTGACATTTTTAGCAGGTAATATTTAATGGGCATGCTAAGTGCAATTTTTGGAGAGACTAAAATGCATCGTTTTACTTACAAAAGATTTTTTTTAATAGCATTAATGATTTTTGCTAATGCAGCAAACGCTGTTCAGTTGACGCTTACTGGTCCAGCACTTCCAAATGATATTCAAGGGCATAGACAGTTAGGAATAGTTTTTTCAGCGATACAAGATGTTACCTTAAAGAGTTTTATATTTAATAATCAAGGTAGCGCCGATGTTATTACTTTGAAGGATGAGAACGGGAATACCCTGGAAACATACAATTATGCAGGGGGGGATCCAGTTCACCAAGTGAATATTAATTGGCCATTGCTAGCTGGTCAAAAATATTTCCTTTCTGCCCAAAATCAAAGTCAGTCAAATGGGAAATGGGGGACAGGAAGCTTCCCGGTCAGCAATGGGCATATTAAGGTTGAATACGGCAAAAGCCAGGCGGCTCCAAATGGTACATTGATTTGGTTTTCTTTTACCAATCTTGTAACTGAAGGACCAGATGTTGTTGAATTTGATCCTGAAAATATTGATGGATTAGGCTTGCAAGCAGTTATTGAGACAGTAGAGAAAGGAAATATTAAAGCATTATGGTTTAAAGGAGGAGAAGCGACAACAGATCGTGGGGACAAGGTTATTTGGGGTTATTTTTATGCTAATCCAGCAGATGTTAATTGGGGGAGTGTCAATAATCCTGAGTTATATGTAAAAGTCTGGTTTGATGTGAGTGGCAGAATTGATGTGAACTATTTTCATGTTTCGGTGCCACGAATTCAGGTTCATACTTCTCTCAAAAGCACGTCTACCTCTCCTGATTTATCAGGTATTACTAATTTGACCAAGCGCTATATTCGTCATACATTTGATTCAAATGGGGTTGGCTTTGCAGAGGAAAATGATGAAGATGGAGTTTCACCTACCAATGTAGATTTTTCTTCTCCTGATCCAGTTGGTTACTCTGTCATTAATGGTTTGGATATTGGGGCCATGATTAAACGCCATATTAATGATGGTGGGGGATATATTGAGGGAGAATGGCAGCAAGGAGGTGCTTCACCAACTGCACGTGGTGACGAGGTTGTCTGGGGATATTTTAATGCGAGTCCTCAAGATGTTGCCTGGGGTAATGTTAACAACCCTGAAGTTTTTGTGAAGATCTGGTTTGATGTAAGTGGCAGGATAGATGTTAATTTTTTCCATGTTTCTGTCCCTGAAATAGGTATTTATTCCAGCTTTCAAAATAGTAATGGTTTCGATCAACGAGGGGTGACAATTTTACAGGACCGGTATACCAGACATGAGTTTCATCGCTAAATAATTAAATATTCGTACAGAAAAAAATAAGTAGTCATTGATGTTACGCAGATAAAAATAGATATGTGACAAGTTTGTAAAAACTTAACAATATATACCATTCACGTTCAAGAATGCCCGTTTTGAGCGAGTAGATTTTCGTGAAGGGCTAGGCGTAGAACTGCAGGAATAGCAATCTATTTCAAGGTTCTACAACA
>JALXCS010000152.1:0-989 GCA_026990815.1 Methylomonas sp.
GAATAGTGCTGACCGGGTACCGAGTAAAATTGCTGCGTCCCCTTGCTGCATTTTCAACCACGATTCTAAACGTTGAGTATTACTGAGCTTCGAGTGAAAAATCGCAACAGAAACTGCAAAGCGTTTACGAAAACGATCCTCAAGTTGAGGAGTTAACGTTATTTCAGGCAATAGCACCAATACTTGTTTCCCGCTACCCAGCACTTGCTGGATAATTTGCATATATACTTCAGTCTTACCGCTACCAGTGACTCCTTCCAACAAAAAAACCTTGAATCGCCCAAGTGCTTCACAAACGCTGTTAATTGCATTCAGTTGCTCGGCATTTGCTTTAAATGCAGCCGATGACAAAATCTGATTTGGATCAGAAGAGGCTGCTTTTATTGGCTCGGTTTCTTTTATCCATTGCTTTTCCAGGATTTTTTTAAGCGGAGTTTTCCAGTTATCCATCTGAAATGAAATTTGAGTTCCTGACAGCGCTAACGGACTATTTTTGAACAAATTTATCAGTGCTTGTTGTTTTTTTGCTCTTATGATGCTGTTGGGATCGAGTTTTTTTCCGGTTCCAGTCAATTCGTAAAATGATTCCTGGTTAAGTTTGGCCGCCTTTCCTTTCCTTAACAAAACCGGAAAAGCATTCATCATCACTTCACCAATCGGATAATGATAATAATTGGATGCCCATTGTAAAAGTTCAAGATCCAGTTCGCTCAAAAGAGAAGTGTCATCAATAATCTCTTTTATTTTTTTTAGTTTTTCAATTTTGAATGTAGTGGTATCGGTTATTTCCACCAAAACACCTGTTTTTTCTCTACTGCCAAAAATTCTTGAGAGAGCAGGAACAACTGAAGGAGAGGGTTCTATTACAGGAATATACACTGTGCTTGTGGAAGGAGGGCGAACATGAATGGGGTATTCAAGCGATCCAGTGTCGGAGCTTGCGGTCGCGGTTGCGGTTGCGGCATGTGAGCGATGGGAGCCCTGGGACC
>JALXCS010000152.1:999-1815 GCA_026990815.1 Methylomonas sp.
TTTAGTTTTGATTTTTTTGTATTTTCGGGGGGCAAATAGGAAAACAGGCGGTCAATTGGAACAGCCAAAGCAACACGAAAAATTAGCGGCTTGTCAACAGGCAAATTACTGGTCATTTTTAAACTAAATTACACCTTTTTAAGCTAAGTATTTATTAATCAGTCACAATTTTAGTTGTTCACAAAAGCTGTGGATAACTCTGTGGATTAGATCTTTTTTTCTTGCCTGATGCATGGTATTTACTGGTGTCTTGTTAGATTGCTCAATTTTGAACCTGAATCTCGAATATTTTATTTATCAATAGCTTATGATTTTTTAAGAAACTGAATTTTTTTTCTTTTGCCTACTGGTTCACACAATGAAATTCTCAGGTTTTTTTTGTGAATAAGTCAATTCTTATGATTAGTATGAGATAAAAATCACCATTGAATTTTAAGATTTTTTAATATCGAAAAAATATTCTGTGAAGAAAAGAAAATCAGATCATTTTTTTACTTTTTTTACTTACTTAAATCAGCCAAGTTATTCATCAATATAAACATTTTAGTTGCCCACAAAAACTGTGGATAACTCTGTGGATTTACTCTTGCCCGAACTCCTTAATTACGGTTTTTATTACAGTTTTGTTAAATCGGCTGCTTTTAGAGCAAGTAATGTTTTTTTATTAATTTCAATATGTTATAAATAGTCAAAAAATCTTGGATTTAATTGTTGTAAACTGTGTCACATTTTTGTTTTTAATATTTTATGTTGTGCGTAAGTTGGAAATATTGTTCAGCTTATCGTAAGAAAAATAATGATTATGGAATCACCTAG
>JALXCS010000153.1 GCA_026990815.1 Methylomonas sp.
AATTTCGTTTTTTTCATCCTTTTTCCCTAACAAGTCCACTAGGGAAAAAGCCAGAATATGTGGTAAATGACTGGTAGCTGCAAGGACATGGTCATGATGCTCCGTATCCATAACTGAAACCAATGCGCCCAATTTTTCCCAAAATTGCTGCATTAATATTACTGATTGCTGAGAAGTTTCTGATGTTGGGGTAATAATCAAGCGTTTCTTGTCAAACAGATTATCGATCGCTGCTTGTGCACCACTTTGTTCTGCACCTGCAATAGGGTGTGTGGGTACAAAATTTTCCGGCACTACACCAAATACTTTTTTAGCAGCCTTAATTACATTTACCTTTGTGCTACCCACGTCTGAATAAACAGCTGAATCAGACCAATAATCTTTTAATTGTATAAATATATCTTCAATTTCGCCTACAGGAGTAGCAATAACAACATAGTCAGCATCCTGAACAGCTGATTCTATATCAAAATAATAGCGGTCAACGATACCTTTAGTTTGCGCCAGATCCAGGTTTATTTCATCTTCCAGCCTGCCAAAACCAACTATCTCGGAACAAATTCCTTTTTTCCGCGCAGCCAGTGCAATCGATCCACCGATCAAGCCTACGCCTATCACACAAATTTTATTAGACATCCTTTAGCACTTCAGATAAAGCATCAATAAAAAATTGATTCTCTTCCATTGTGCCAATACTAATCCGTAAATGATTTGGCATACCATAATTCGCAACAGGCCGAACTATAACCCCCTTGCGTAATAAGGCTTCGTAAACTGGAAGAGCAGGTTGCTGCAGATCCACAGAAACAAAATTAGCCGATGAAGGAATCCAGGGCAAATTAAGGTCAGAAAAAGCCTTTGTTAATTGCGTCATGCCCTGGCGATTAAGTTCCAGGGTTTTATGTAAATATTCGTTGTCATCCAATGCCGCCTGCGCTGCAGCCAAAGCCAATGAATTGTTATTAAAGGGCTGTCGGACCCTGTTGAGCAAATCGATCATTTCGACCGATGAAAGACCATAGCCAATTCTTAACCCGGCAAGTCCATATGCTTTTGAAAAAGTGCGGGTAATAATTAAATTGGGATACATTTCTAACCATAGTCTGGAATTAAAACGATCCCGCTCATTAATATATTCATAATATGCTTCATCAAGAACACAAATCACATGCCGAGGAAGCGAACTTAAAAAAGTTTCCACCTCGTCATGTGTCAAATAAGTACCTGTCGGATTATTGGGATTGGCAATAAAAACCATTCGTGTATTTGCAGTCATTGCCTTTAACATGCCATCAAGATCATGCCCATAATTGTTGGCCGGAATACTTATCCCTTTTGCCCCTGCAGCCTGTGTTACCAAAGGATAAACGGCAAATGCATGTTGAGAAAAAATTACCTCGGAATCAGATGTCAAAAAAGTTCTTGCCAATAGCTCAAGAATTTCATTGGAACCATTACCTAAAACGATTTGGTCACTGAATATATCATGACGACCGGATAAAACTTGTTTTAGTGAAAACCCGGAACCATCCGGATATCGGGCTAAATCAGATTTTGCCGCCTCGATTGCTGCAATGGCTTTTGCTCCTGGGCCTAATGGATTTTCATTAGATGCCAATTTAATGATCTGCTCCAAATCCAGTTCACGCTGTAATTCGGTGATCGGTTTGCCTGGTGAATAAGGCACCAATTGCCCAACTCCTGGAACTGCCAATTGGTAAAGAAAATGTTCAGTCACAATCAGATTAAAATATTAAGAAAACAATAATTATAAAACTGCTTTTGGATAAGAACCTAATACCTTGACGGTTTCGGCGCGTTGCTTTAAGGATTCGATCACTTTCTGAATCTGCGGGTCCTGAAAATGGCCGTCAATATCGATAAAAAACACATATTCCCACAAACCCTGGCGTGAAGGACGGGATTCAATTCGGTTCATACTAATGCCATATTCAGCGAAAGGCTCTAAAATTTTATATAGCGCCCCGGGCTGGTTGCCTGTTGAAATCAACAAAGAGGTTTTATCATCACCAGTGCTGTTGGCAATTTGCGATCCAATAATTAAAAACCTAGTGGTATTATCGTTTTCGTCTTCAATATTCCTTTCCAGAATTTTTAAATCATATAAATCAGCGGCGATTTCGCCCGCTATTGCTGCTTTGCCAGGTTGTTTTGCGGCTAGCCTGGCAGCTTCAGCATTGCTACTGACTGCTGTTAGCGGAACATCCGGAATCGTCCTGTTTAACCATTTACGGCATTGCGCCAACGATTGCTGATGTGAATAGATTTCTGTGATATCAGCAAGTTTGTCTACTGAACCAATCAGGTTATGATGAATTCTGATTTCCACTTCGCCACAAATTTGTAGCGGCGAAGTGATAAACCGATCTAAAGTGTGGGTAATTACACCTTCAGTAGAATTTTCAATGGGCACAACACCAAACTGACACTGGCCATTCTCAACAAGCTTGAAAATATCATCAATAGACGTTGCGGTAATTGTACAGGCAGCATGACCAAAATGTTTATAGGCAGCCTGCTGGGTGAAAGTGCCTTCCGGCCCCAAAAATGCAACTTGCAACGGTTTTTCTAGAGCCAAACACGCAGACATCAACTCTCTGAACAACCTGACCGCAGATTCGTCATCCAATGGGCCTTTATTGAGCGCTTTAATTCTTCGCAGAACCAGAGCTTCCCTGTCAGGACGATAGAAACATCCTGTTTCTCCTTCCGCCATTTTAGTCCTGGCCACATCAATAGCAATACTGGCTCTTTGATTGATTAACTGTAGAATTTCTTTATCAATCGCATCAATTTTATTTCTTAATTCAGATAAAGGTTCAACAGAAGTCATAATGGTTTGTACTATTAATGCGTTCGTTCAAACTCGGCCATAAATTGAATCAAGGCATCTACGCCCTGCTCAGGCATAGCATTATAGATACTTGCGCGCATCCCCCCAACAGAACGATGTCCTTTCAAGGCTTCCAGACCATTTGCTTGTGCCTGCTGTAAAAATTCCGAATCCAGAGCAGAATCTTTCAGAATAAAAGGTATGTTCATTCTTGAACGACACACCTTATCGACAGGGTTTGAATAGAACGAAGACTCATCAATAAACTGGTAAAGTTTGCTTGATTTTCTGATATTAATTTGTTCAATTGCCGCCAATCCACCTTGTTTTTTCAACCATTGTAATACCAGACCGACTAAATACCAATTATAGGTAGCCGGGGTATTCAACATAGAATCATTACCACTTTGTTCAGCATAATCAAAAACACTGGGTGTTGTTGGATCAGCATTTCCAACTAGATCATCTCTAACAATAACTACTGTCACACCTGCCGGCCCCATATTTTTTTGTGACCCGGCATAAATTAAACCATATTGCTCAATATTTAGCGGCTTGGACAATATATTGGAGGACATATCCACCACTAAAGGTAAATCTGTCATTTCAGGAACTTGATGAAATTCAACACCGTGAATGGTTTCATTGGGCGTATAATGGAGATAACCGGCCAGTTCATCAACCTGCCAACTATCAAAATCAGGAATGGTAGTAAAATTATCCGCTTCTGAAGATGCGGCAATATTAACATCACAATATTTTTTTGCTTCCTTAATGGCCTTTTTTGACCAGGCGCCTGTTAACACATAATTAGCTGATTTTTTCCCCGCCAGAATATTCTTTGGAATCATGGCAAATTGAGCTGTCGCTCCACCTTGCAGAAACAGCACTTTATAATCATCAGGAATATTCAGCAATTCTTTTAGATCTGCACTCAATTGTTCAGCAATTGTCAAAAAGTACTTGCCACGATGGCTCATTTCCATCACTGACATGCCGGTTTTTTGCCAATCCAACATTTCTTCACGCGCCTGCTGCAATACCTCCTCAGGCAACATTGACGGTCCAGCGCTAAAATTCAAAATTCGTGACATTAAGATTATTCTCCTTCTTGGTTTTCTTCAGTTTCACCATTACCATTGCCATTTTCAGATTCATCATCAAACAGCCCTACAATTCGGTCTATTCCAACAACCTTTTCGTTTTTACCCAAGCGAATTACTTTTACACCCTGAGTATTTCTACCGACAATTGAAATTTCATTTACTTTTGTTCTAACCAAGGTTCCTCCATCGGTAATCAACATAATTTCATCGTTATCGGAAACTAAAGCCGCTCCTACTACAGCACCATTTCTTTCCGAGGTCTGAATAGCAATCAAACCTTGTCCACCACGTTTATGACGGGTAAACTCCTCAATTCGGGTTCGTTTACCAAAACCGTTCTCGGTAATGTTAAGGACTGTACCTTCAGCAGAAATAATCAGAGCGATTACCTTATGATCATCCGGCAGACGAATGCCACGCACTCCAGCAGCCTGCCGCCCCATTGACCGCACATCTGACTCGTTAAAACACACTGCTTTGCCAGAACTGCTAAACAACAGGACATCTTGCTTGCCGTCAGTAATCGCGACACCAACCAAAGTGTCATCTCCTCTCAAATCAATGGCAATTTTACCATTGGTTCTCTGTCGCTCGAATTCTTTAAGTGGTGTTTTTTTCACCGTTCCGGCAGCTGTCGCCATAACCACGAATTGATTTTCTGTATATTCCCGCACCGGAAGCATGGCATTAATTTTTTCACCTTTTTCAAGCGGCAATAAATTGACAAAAGGTTTACCCCTCGCCGTTCGGCTGGCAATTGGCAAATTAAAAACCTTTAACCAATAAACTTTTCCGGCCGAAGAAAAACACAACAAGGTGTCGTGACTGTTTGCCACGATTAAGTTATCAACAAAATCTTCTTCTTTGGTGGCAGTAGCAGATTTGCCGCGTCCACCCCGGCGCTGCGCCTTGTAATCACCCAAAGGCTGAGCTTTTACATAACCTTCATGCGACATGGTCACCACCATGTCTTCTTCAGTAATCAGGTCTTCTGCAGATAAATTTAAATAGTCATGAATAATTTCTGTTCGTCTCGCGTCTGCGTATTCTTCTTTTATTGCTTCCAGTTCTTCATGAATAACGGTCATCAATTTAGTATCGCTACCTAAAATCTCCAAATATTCATCGATTTGTTCAAGTAATTTTTTATATTCATTAACAATTTTTTCCTGCTCTAAGCCCGTTAATCGATGCAGTCTTAATTCAAGAATAGCCTGGGCCTGGGCCTCGGATAGCCGATAAGAACCCTCTACGATGCCAAATTCCGGTGTCAAATCTTCTGGTCTGGATCGTGAAGAATCCGCCCGCTCCAACAAAGAGGCGACTACACCTAATTCCCAAGTTCTAGCAAGTAAACCCACTTTTGCCTCGGCTGGGCTTTTCGATGATTTAATCAACTCGATCATTTCATCGATATTGGCTAACGCTACCGCCAGACCTTCTAAAACATGAGCTCTTTCACGTGCTTTGCGTAAGTTATAAATGGTCCTACGAGTAACGATTTCACGCCGATGATTAACGAATGCATCTAAAATTTCTTTTAGATTCATGCACCGTGGCCGACCATCAAGCAACGCAACCATATTGATACCAAAATGCGTCTGAAGTTGGGTCTGTTTATAAAGATTATTCAATATGACTTCAGGGACTTCACCGCGGCGAAGCTCGATAACCATGCGCATACCTTCCTTGTCAGATTCATCACGCAAACCGGATATTCCGTCCAACTTGGCATCCTTGACCATCTCGGCAATTTTTTCCAGCAATCTTGCCTTATTTACCTGATAAGGCAGCTCAGTCACAATAATTGCCTGTCTGCCGCCATCTCCAATATCTTCAAAATGGCAACGGGCGCGCATATGAATCTTGCCGCGCCCGGTCATGTAGGCGTCAGTTATTCCTGAAGCACCGTTAATGAACCCTGCCGTGGGGAAATCCGGACCGGGGATATACTCCATTAATTGAGGAATGGTTAAATCAGGATTATCGACCAACGCCAAACAAGCAGAAATCACTTCATCCAGATTATGTGGCGGGATATTGGTTGCCATACCAACGGCAATACCTGATGAACCGTTGATCAGTAAAGTTGGCACTCGTGTTGGCAAAACTGTTGGCTCGGTCTCTGAATCATCATAATTTGGTGCAAAATCAACGGTTTCCTTATCCAGATCAGCCAATAACTCATGAGAAATCTTGGCCATGCGCACCTCGGTATAACGCATAGCCGCAGGAGAATCTCCGTCAACAGAACCAAAATTACCCTGGCCATCAATCAGCATATAGCGCATGGAAAAAGGCTGCGCCATCCGGACAATAGTGTCATAAACGGCAGTATCACCATGAGGATGATATTTACCAATCACATCCCCGACCACACGCGCTGATTTTTTATAGGGTTTGTTCCAGTCATTTCCCAGTTCACTCATCGCATATAAAAC
>JALXCS010000154.1 GCA_026990815.1 Methylomonas sp.
TTCCTCATTCTTTGGTCGGATTGAAAAAGCTTGAACTATACATCAGCTGGCCCTTCCATTTCCATTAAAATGAATTGCACTTATGAGTTGAATCTAGGATGCTATTTTAACACTAGACCTTAAGAAAAGGATTAACGCTATTAGCTGTTACTGCACTGCAAATGATAAATACAGAAATTACCCCTAGTCGTCTGGATCGGGCATTTGCCAGATTTTTGACCGAGAGGACCAGTTTAGATGGTGATCAAAACCAGCGGTTTTATGAACTTGTTGAACAATTATCTTTTCAGCAAAATCATGGCCATAGTTGTATTGCTGTTGATCAGCAAGACCAGCAGTTGCTTTTTGATTCCGGATTGGTTTCCAGGCAAGGGGAAAGGGCGCCCTTGATAATGGATAATGGCCATCTGTTTACTCATCGATACTGGTCCTATGAAAGGCAGTTGGCAGATCAATTGTTAACGTTATATGAAAAAGAAAATACTGTTCCTAATCTGGAATCAGCACTCGACCGGTATTTTGGGTTAAAAACAGTAGAGACAGACTGGCAAAGAAAAGCCGTACAGTCAGCAGTGACAAGGGCATTTAACATCATTACCGGAGGTCCGGGTACAGGCAAGACAACGACAGTGGTAAAAATTCTAGCGTTGCTGCAAGAAATAGCTCAGAAACCACTTTTGATCGCTCTAGCGGCTCCTACTGGCAAGGCGGCCATGCGTTTGCAGGAAGCCATCAGTAAAAGCAAAAAACAACTGCCTCGCTCAGATGAAATTGTCCAGCACATTCCGGAAACAGTGACGACTTTACATCGACTATTGGGCGCCAGGCCTCGTTCACCTTATTTTCATTATCATGCCAAATCGCCATTACCCCATGATTTAGTTATTGTTGATGAGGCATCTATGGTCGATTTGGCTTTAATGGCAAAGTTGGTTGACGCATTAAGGCCAAATGCCCGACTGATACTCCTGGGAGACAAGGATCAGTTGGCGTCAATAGAGGCAGGGGCAGTGTTGGCCGATTTAACCAGAGCCATGCCCGATTGTACAGTGGAATTGAAAAAATCATTTCGTTTTAATAGTCGTATCAAGCAATTTTCCGATGCGGTCAACGAACAAAATGTGGAAAAAGCCTGGAAAATGTTGCAAGCCCAGCAGGAAAATATTGTTTACTTGAAAAGTGATTTGATTGCTTTTATTACAGAGAAACAGTATCAATATTTAAAACTGGTGAAAAAAGCCAAGCCCTTTGAAGAAATTTACCATGCTTTTTTGAATTTTCAGGTTTTATGTTCCAATCGTCATGGAAGTCATGGTACCCAGGAAATCAATATTATGGTTGAACAGCGGTTACTGGCATCTGGTCTTATCAATAAACTCGGGGAATGGTATGTAGGGAGACCGGTAATGATCACTCAGAACAATGCAGCAATGCATTTGTATAATGGTGATGTAGGGATCTGTTTGTATGACGAAAAGCTAGGTCAGTTAATGGTGTTTTTCCAAAATGATACAGGAGTTAAAAAATACCTTCCGACACGTTTGTCACATTGTGAAACGATTTTTGCCATGACTATTCACAAGAGTCAGGGTTCGGAATTTGATGAAATACTAATTGCTTTACCACCCTTGATGAACCCAGTGCTGGGCAAAGAATTACTTTACACCGCGATAACGCGAGCCAAACAAAAAGTTATCATTGCGGCAGATAAAAATATTTTCGAACAGACCATTAAGCAAAAAACCGAGAGATTTGGCGGTCTGGCTGAGAAAATTATTGAGACAGGTTTTTCTGGTATAAATGCAGATAATGATTTAACCGCGAATTAGAAAAGTTCGCGGTTAAATTACCTGTAAAGATATTAGTTTTCTGTAGATGCGCTACGAATCTGATCAGGAAGCAAAAAAGCAGCTGCCATAAAAATGATGGCTATAACGCCTGTAACAATGATGCCTGGCATGCTGAATAGGGCCGGATTTTTTGGATTGCCAGTTTCGGCCAGCGTTACTTTATTAGTCTCATTTATTGAAATAACAGAATCAAATAACCATGACATATTGTTAAGCAGCCAGCCATAACTTAGGACAAATGCCCAAGCCCCAAGAAGGCCGCCTAAAATCATAAAAATTGCGTCTTTGCGTCCTGCACCCCAGGCTGCTACCGTTGTGCCTGGGCAGTATCCGCCAAGTCCAAAGCCAACACCAAATATTGCACCGCCCATTATGACACCGATGTAAGAAGCTTTTACATGAATGTGGGATGCAGGGATAAATCCAATTGCCAGACCAACAAATAACAGTAAGCTTGAAAAACCAATGGCGAATAAAATTACCTTGGCAAGGTGCATATCAGTCAGACGTAAAAAACCAATAATTTTATTGGGATCAGTTGCTTGGACTTTATGTAAAACAAAACCAAATGCTCCACCAAACAGCAGGCCCAGTAAAATTTGTTTTAGCATTACTTAATCCTCCTATTATCGACGAAAAAGAATGATCGAGATTGGAACTGCGATGACGAAAACTCCCATTGCGAACAAATAACCGCTTAGTGATGTTTGCATCATCCCGCTCATCATGTGGCCCGAGGTGCAGCCTCCCGCCAGGCGGGCGCCAAATAAAATCATAAAACCAGCAATAAATGCTCCTGTCATACGTTTTCCCCATGACGCTCCCAGGTTTTCACTCCAAACACGAGGAATCCATTTTTCATCGTTGGGAATTTTTGCATTACCAAATTTGGCAGCCAACCAGCCCCCGATGAACATGGCAAAAACGAAGACAAAGCCATAATTGCCGGGCTTTTTTGCCGCTTTTACATATTTTCCTTTACTTTTGTTCAGGTATGGATTCGAGCTTTTATAAATAACAGAGCCATCCTCCTGAGTAATTTCTTGCGCGAGGTCAGGGGTGATGCTACAAAATATTAAGCAGTCGGCTATGACATATTGAGTTGAAACACCAATAGGCTTGACTACTGCTGCCGCTGCAAAAAATACAAGCCCTAAAATGATGCCTCCTTTCAGCCATCCCCAGGTTTGATTCATAAGTGTTCTCCCGATCATCTTTACAGGTTGTTTTTAACAGGCATTACAAAATCAGTATAATCTAATATAATAACTTTAAGGTATTTTTGCAAGTTGCCGATTGCTACTTTATTTGGATTGATGTGTAGAGTTGGGAGGGGTATTGCCGCAGTAGAATCATCCTTAATCCGACAGCTTCTTAGCAGGAGAGCGATATATTTTGCAACCTAAGAGTCAGGGAATATGTCGAATTAATAGAAAGACTGGGGCATATTGAATAGTTCAACAAGGGAGGGTTATTTTGAAACAATGATAGTCAAGCGGTTTTTCTCAGATGTACTAAAGTATAAAAGAGACCCTATTCAGTAATTTTTTCAATATTTTTTGATAATAATTCTGTGAATTTCTGATTCCGCAGATTATAGAAAAACAGAATAACAATCGGAGGTACAGCTGAAAGTTTTTATATTATTGCGCCAAATGACGCTAGCCTTGTGTCTGATGCTCTTATTGAGTAGCTGTTCGCCGAGGGTTTACCAGTCAGGTAGCATAACTCAACAAGCACAGCTAATTGATGACAGATTTATCACCAAAAATGGGTTTGTGTTGTCGGTAAAAAAATGGTTGCCTAAAAAAAATATTCAGGCAGTTATTATTGCACTGCATGGTTTTAACGATTACAGTAAGTTTTTCCAGATGCCGGCAGAGTTTCTAAGCCAACATGGTATTGCCAGTTATGCCTATGACCAACGTGGGTTTGGTCAAAGTTATGCGCGTGGCTATTGGCACGGTGTTGATACGCTCACCAGTGATTTGATAACTTTTATTAATTTGGTCAAACGCAGACATCGAGACATTCCAGTCTATATTCTGGGCCATAGCATGGGAGGGGCAGTTGTTATTGCAACAATGACTCGTAAAGATGCCCCTTTGGTTGACGGGCTGATTTTGGCTGCACCTGCCGTTTGGGGACGGGCTACCATGCCATGGTATCAAACTGCATTACTTGAGGTCTTGTCCCACACAATGCCTTGGTTGACTTTAACAGGTAAGGGCTTTGAAATTATACCCTCCGACAATATTGAAATGCTCAGAGCTCAAGGGCGCGATCCTCTCGTTATAAAAGCTACCAGGGTCGATGCCATTTATGGTTTGGCAAACTTGATGGATATTGCTTTACAAAATGCCCGTTATCTTGAAAAATACCGGACCTTGTTTTTATATGGTGAAAAAGATCAGGTTATTCCAGAAAATGCAGTCAATCGGTTTTTGCAGGATTTAAACAAGAACAGCATGGGTGATAGAACTCTGGTATTTTTCCCTGATGGCTATCATATGTTGCTTAGGGATCTACATGCAGAAACTGCCTGGCATCAAATTTGGGCTTGGATCAAGAAAAATTCCAGGCCGCTGCACACTGAAACGACTGCAGGAAGGGATAATCAGGATTTGTAAAAAACAATTAAAAAATCAGGGAACTTTAGCCAAAATAAATTTTCTAATTAATGATACCTGCAACAGGTATTGAACCAACCCCCCTCGAGACTTGGTTCGTCCTCCTTCAGGTGCCATCCCCTTCTTACCTGGAGGAGGTCTCTTTTTTTTCCTTAAACGATTAAGTTTTGTAATGTTCTTATATTAATACTGGAACACAAGAAACAGAATAAAATAAAAACTGTTCGGGATTGGTATAATCTTTTTCATAAAATGTCGTGAACTCCAAATTAAGATCGAGTTGGTGAACGGTAACGAAACGAAAGATTTGTCTTTTAATCTGAGGAAAAAAATGCATTCAGAAAACATTGGATTTGTTGGCGGCGGCAATATGGCTGCCAGCTTGGCGAGTGGTTTGATAGCCAGTGGCCACCCAGCACAAAAAATATGGGTTTCCGATCTTGATGAAACCAAGTTACAGAGCTTGGGCAGCACTTTAAAGGTCAATATCACTATTGATAATAATGCTATTGTTAAACACTGTGATGTATTAGTTTTGGCTGTCAAGCCGCAAGTGTTACGCTCAGTTGCGGAAAATATTTCCGGTTGTCTACAGGAGCATGATAGATTAGTTATCTCGATCGCTGCAGGAATTAATCAACAAAGTCTGGCTAAATGGCTGGGTGATAGAATTGCTATTGTGCGTTGCATGCCAAATACCCCGGCATTAGTGCAATCTGGAGCAACCGCTTTACATGCAAATGGCAATGTTTTAGCGGAACATCGGGATTTTGCCGAGAATATTTTGCGCTCCGTGGGTATAACCGTTTGGGTAGATTCTGAATCTGAACTGGATGCCGTCACAGCATTATCAGGTAGCGGGCCGGCTTATTTTTTCCTGTTGATGGAAGCAATGCAGAAAGCTGCGATCGAAATGGGTTTGAGTGAGAAAGTTGCCAGTTTGCTGATTCAGCAAACTGCCTTGGGTGCAGCAAAAATTGCTCTGGAATCACCTGGTTCACCTGGTCGGCTCAGAGCCAATGTCACTTCACCGGGTGGAACTACCCAGCGGGCAATCGAAGTCTTTCAGCAAGGTGGTTTTGAAGAACTGGTGGTGAATGCATTGATGGCTGCACGTGAACGTTCAATTGAAATGTCTAAAGAATTAGGAGAAAAATAAATGGGTGCAAGTTATCTTACTGATCCGGTCATTTTTTTGATCGACACGTTGGTATCACTGTATATTCTGGCAGTCGTTCTGCGTTTTTTGTTGCAATGGACTGGCGCTGAATATCGTAACCCCATATCCCAGTTTCTGGTCAAAATAACTCATCCTCCATTAAAAATCCTGCGTCGCTATATTCCGGCAATTGGCAAGATTGATACTGCTTCGGTAGTATTTGCGTTGATTCTGCAAATGGCCGCAGATTACAGCATTCTTATGTTAAAAGGGGTTACTGCTGGTTTTGGTGCGCTTTTTGTTTTGTCTTTTTCGCAACTGGTTTCTCTGGTTATCAACATATTTGTTTTTGCGGTAATAGCTAGGGCAATTTTAAGCTGGATCAGCCCCGGAGCGTATAACCCCGCAACCTCGATTTTACATAGCTTGACGGAGCCACTGTTGAATACCTGCCGCCGGATTATTCCAGACCTGGGAGGTCTGGATCTGTCGCCGTTAATTGCGTTATTACTTTTGCAATTGGCAAAAATGCTGATTCTTCCACCAATACAACATCTTGCCACTATCCTGGGATAACATTCAACGGGTATAGCTACAAATTGATGTAAATAATTCTTTCAATAAAATAGCAAGTTTGTTAGTCTTTCTCGAAACAACATGAGAAGGGTGTGCAGACATGTCAGTGAAGATTGTATCCAGTAATGACGAAGGTTTCGTGCTTGAATTGAGAATTCCATTCGAAACTGCGATGCTC
>JALXCS010000155.1 GCA_026990815.1 Methylomonas sp.
GTTGTGTTTTTCTCTTTTCAAGCTCATAAGAAAAAGGCTTTTTATTGAAATTATGAAAAACCTAACTTACTGATTTTGTAGCCCATAAATTTAAACCCGATTGCCCTGGCCACACCCATTTGAGTGTTAATCATTAGAAGACGACGGATTAATGTTGTTTTTCTGCAAACGCTGAATTAACCCGCGGTTCCTTTACACACCATTTCTTGTGCTGTTTTAATTGCGTATTCTAGGCTGCCAACATCAGCTTTGCCTGTTCCAGCTAATTCCAAAGCGGTTCCGTGATCCACGGACGTTCTTATAATTGGCAGCCCCAAAGTTATGTTTGCAGCCTGACCAAAACCGGCATATTTCAAAACCGGCAAGCCCTGATCATGATACATGGCTAAAACTGCATCAGTAGATTGTAAATTTTTTGGTGTAAATGCAGTATCTGCGGGTAAAGGTCCCTGCAGATCCAAACCTGACTTTCTCAGCATTTTTAATGCGGGTTCTATAATTTCAGCCTCCTCAGTACCTAAATGACCATTTTCGCCAGCATGTGGATTTAACCCGCAAACTAAAATACGTGGTTTTTTTATATTAAATTGATTCTGTAAACCTTGATCCAAAATCTGGATGACCCGCCTTAAACTATTTTGAGTAATCGCTTGACTCACTTTTGCAAGCGGTAAGTGAGTCGTTACTAATGCAACTCGCAAACCGGGGGTTGCCAACATCATGACTGGATATCCTCCTGTCAGATCGGCAATAAATTCTGTGTGGCCACTAAATTTGAAACCTGCATTATTAATGATTGCTTTATGTACTGGTCCAGTTACCATTGCATCAAAAATTCCTTGTATACAGCCCTTGGTCGCGCGGGTGATGGTTTTTAATACATAACGGCTATTCAATGGATTTAGCTTGCCAACCTCACTCATAGTCTGCATTTTAACCGGCAAAACACAACAGAATCCTTTTTCTTGAATTTTCGGAGCCTCATCTGGTCTGAACTCAATAACCTTGATTGGCAAATTCAATAATTTAGCTCTGGATTCGAGTAGCTCCGGGTCTGCTATAATAACTATCTGACAATCATGTTGTTTTTGCAAGAACTGTAGACACAAATCGGGACCAATACCCGAAGGCTCTCCAGGAGTCAGAACAATCCTGGAAATTTTTTTTTGACTGGGCATTTAACAATCTAAGCCGTTTTTCAGAAAATTAAAAGTATAATTATTGTGGATAAACACTATACTTGGGAAAGTGAATTCTATACTATCCGTTGTCTATATACCATTTCGATACTCACCTATCCATCCTTATTTTTCTCAAAAAACATGAACTTGTTTTTTTATCCATTCTCTAACAACCTTGTAAAAACTATTTAAATGATGAACGGTAGCTTTGTAGCCAAATTGGGGAATTTAGTCACACGCCACCCTTGGTGGATTATTTTCATCACACTTATTCTTGTTGCGGCCGCTGGCTTGGGTCTCCAGCACATCGAGCTTAATAATAATTACCGAATATTTTTTGGTAAGAACAACCCTCAGTTACTGGCTTTTGATGCAATACAAAATACCTATAGCAAAAGTGATAATTTAATGTTTGTTGTTGAGCCAGCAAACGACAACATTTTTACCAAAAAAAACTTACAGGCAATTATCGAGTTAACCGAAGAAGCATGGCAGCTACCTTACTCAAGCCGTGTTGATTCAATCACTAATTTTCAGCATACCGTTGCTGAAGAAGATGATCTCATTGTCAATGACCTAGTGCCTGAAACCGAAATCTTGACTGAGGCTCAATTACAGAAAATTAAAGAAGTTGCTCTTCATGAGCCTTTATTAAGAAACAGACTGATTTCTCCTTCCGGCCATGTTGCCGGAGTTAATGTGACAATGCAACTACCCGGAACAAATCCGCTAGAAGCAATGGAAGTCGCTAAAGTCGCGAGAAAAATGGCTAAAGAGCTGACCGATAAATATCCTGATATCAGGCTTCATATTACCGGCCTGGTAATGCTTAATAATGCTTTTGGGGAAGCTTCTATCAACGACAACAAAACTCTGACACCATTGATGTTTGGCATTGTTTTTTTGGTATTATATATATGCTTGCGTTCAATTTCCGCAACCTTCAGTGTCATTCTGGTCACTTTTTTTTCTATTATTTTTGCTGTTGGACTTGCCATTTGGCTTGGCATCAAACTAACCCCAACTTCGGCAACATCACCAATCATTATTTTGACTATGGCAGTTGCCGATTGTGTCCATTTCCTGGTCACCACCTTACATAATATCCGATTAGGCCATGAAAAAAAACAAGCTATCAAGGAAAGCCTGCGCACCAATCTACAACCAATTTTCTTGACTAGCGCAACTACTGCCATTGGTTTTTTAAGCATGAATTTCAGTGATGCGCCTCCTTTCCGGGACCTGGGAAATATTGTTGCCATTGGTGTTAGCATCGCGTTTATTTTTACCATTACCTTTTTACCAGCTTTAATCACAGTTTTACCTATAAAAACCACTCTTAAAGAAGAACCCAGTAATGCTGCCATGAAACACTTTGCAGAATTTGTGATCCGATGGCGACATGCATTATTGATTGGCAACATTCTTCTGGCTGTCGGACTTATTAGCCAGATTCCAAAAAATGAATTAAATGACGAGTTTGTCAAATATTTTGATCAAAGCTTTGAATTCCGGCGTGCCAGCGATTTTTTGAATGAAAACATGGGAGGAATGTATTCAGTTGAAATCGCTTTTGATGCCGGTAATGAAGGTGACATAAGTAAACCACAATTTTTACAATGGATCAATGTGTTTAAGGAATGGCTGTATTTGCAACCTGAAGTAGCTCACATCAATACCATTTCTGACACTTTCAAGAGACTCAACAAAAACATGCACGGCGATGATCCTGATGAATATCGTCTACCAGAAAAACGTGACCTTGCTGCACAATATCTTTTACTATACGAAATGTCTTTGCCATATGGCCTGGACTTAAATGATCAAATCAACCTCGACAAATCCGGAATTCGGGTTATTGCAACCTTAAAAAACCTGAGTTCCCAACAAATGTTAAGTATTGAGAGCCGTATCAATAACTGGCTTGAAAAAAATATGATTGAATACAAGCCAATCCTTGCTAGTCCGACACTCATGTTTGCCTATATCGGGAAAAGAAATATTCAGCGCATGCTGATTGGTTCTGTTGCAGCCCTGGCATTAATTTCTCTGCTTTTAATCATCGCTTTCAAATCGATAAAAGTCGGGTTAATCAGCTTGATTCCCAATCTGATTCCTGCAGGTATGGCATTTGGAATCTGGGCATTGATCAGTGGAACCATTGGACTGGCTTTGTCCGTTGTTACCGGATTAACGCTGGGAATTGTTGTTGATGACACCGTCCATTTTATTAGTAAATATCGGCGCGCCAGAATTGAGCTAGACTATAGTCCTGAAGATTCTGTCCGATATGCCTTTTCCACCGTCGGAATTGCGCTTTGGGTGACATCATTGGTACTGGTATCTGGCTTTTTGGTGTTAGCCACTTCGCACTTTACCATGAACCAAGGCATGGGGCTTTTAACTGCAATTACAATTGCAGTTGCCTTATTTCTGGACTTTTTATTATTGCCACCCCTATTAATGAGCCTGGAGAAAAAATGAGAAAACTGGCTGCTATTTCATGTTCTTTTATGCTATTGCTTTGTAACAATTTTACTTTGGCAGATACTACAAATAAACAAGCTGACCAGATCCAAATCCAAACTGAATATGAAAAACTTCAGTGGATAATTGAATCTTCAAATAATCCAGAAAAAAAAGCGCATGAACTTAAAGTAACTGAACCTCTAAAGAAAGATCAAATATCAATCAACAAAGACACTGTAAAAGATTCTACATTTACACCAGAAATTGATGCGGTTCCCGAGCCTATTGAAAAAGCCGATTCTGATAACAAAAGCCCAATAAACAACAATCAACTCACCGAAGAATCTCAGCCAGACCTAATTGATCAATCCAATCCTCTAAAAAATATTCTAACAACTGAAATATCTGAGCCAAAAAAATCAACTCAAAAAATTGATATTGCAAATCAGACTTTTAGTAATGACAAGGAAAAAGGCTTGGCTATCATCAAAGAAGTTGACCAACGTGATACTGGCTGGCAAGATAGCCAGGCAAAACTGACCATGATTCTGAAAAACCGACATGGTGATGAGCATAGCCGAAAACTGAAAATGAAAATCATGGAAGTACTTGGTGATGGAGACAAAAGCCTAAGTATTTTCAATAGCCCCAGAGATATTAAAGGCACTGCTTTTCTAAGTTTTACCCATGCGCTTGATCCTGATGAGCAATGGCTCTATTTACCAGCGATTAAAAGAGTCAAACGAATTTCATCAAGAAACAAATCCGGCCCCTATCTAGGCAGCGAATTTGCTTTCGAAGACCTTTCCTCCTTTGAAGTGGCAAAATATGACTACAAATATATCAAAGATGAGATTTATGATGGTATTGAGAGTTTCGTTATTGAAGCATACCCCCAATACGAACATTCAGGATACACAAAACTGGTTCTCTGGATCGATAAAAACAGGTACATCTTGGTAAAAACCGACTATTATGATCGTAAGAACAGCCTACTGAAAACCCAAACATTCCATGGCTACAAACAGTACCTTGATCAATACTGGCGACCCGATGAAATGCGCATGGTCAATCATATCAATGGTAAAAGCACGATCTTGCTTTGGCAAGAATACCAGTTTAAAAAAGGCTTAACCAAAAGAAGTTTCGATAAAAATGCCCTGAAACGAGCACGATAACAACATGAAAAATTTAATAAAACTAATAATAATTACCTTGCTTCCCATTCAATCAATTTTAGCATGGGAGTTTTCAGGGTATGTTGGGGTTGAAGATCTGGTGTTTACTCAAAATCCGCTTGATAGCCGGCAACATAACAATTATGTTTCTGGAGTAATCGAACCGGAAATTTACCATGAATGGGATGACGGCACTCAAAATTTTGCTTTTACCCCTTTTTTCCGTTATTCCCAACATGACAGTCACCGCACCCATTTCGATGTTAGAGAATTTTCCTGGATGAAAATCGCCGAATCCTGGGAATTACGGGTCGGTATTCGAGAGGTTTTCTGGGGAGTTACCGAATCACAGCACTTGGTAAATATTATCAACCAAACAGACCTGGTTGAAAACATGGATACTGAAGATAAGCTAGGCCAGCCCATGATTAACCTGGCACTCATCAATGACTGGGGAACTCTTGACTTGTTTATTATCCCTGGATTTCGTGAACGCACCTTCCCTGGCGTCGAGGGACGAATACGTCTTTTACCCATCGATATTGACAATGCCCGTTTTGAAAAACGAGGCATAGAAAGACACATGGCTTATGCCTTTCGTTGGTCTCAAACGATTGGTGATTGGGATATTGGCTTCTCCCATTTTTATGGAACTAACCGAGATCCACTATTTCTATTAGACTCAGACAGAGCAGGAAATCTTCGTATCATTCCATTTTATGAAATGATCAATCAAACCGGCCTTGACGTTCAATTTACTCATGATGCCTGGCTGTGGAAACTTGAAGCCATTTTCCGCTCAAGTAAAACTTTTAATTATTTCGCATCTACCTTTGGATTTGAATATACATTTTTTAATATTTATGAATCCGGATTGGATATCGGAATTTTAGGTGAATATTTATACGACAGCCGCGGCCAAAATATCCAAACCTTGTTTGAAGATGATTTTTTTGCTGCCTTGCGTTTTGCGCTAAATGATGTCCAAAGCACAGAAATCTTAGCCGGTATTGTTTTCGACCGAACAACGAGCGCCAAATTCTATAATATAGAAGCCAGCAGAAGATTTGGCAACAATTGGAAATTAGAAATTGAAGCTCGTTTTCTTGCGAGTATTCCTAAGAACGATCCTGCTTATTTACTCAAGGACGATGATCATATCAGAATGGAATTATCATATCATTTCTGATCTTGGGTGTTTTATTTTCAATGGGCCAAAAGAAAATACTTACTGGTTACTGTAGTACTAGCCACTTCGCCAAATTGAAAGTAACAACCAGATTCCTCCAATAAATGCGCCAATAAAAACCAATAACCGAGGAAGACCCCCCTTCAGTCGTTGCTACAATGGAACTTCCTACAATAAGGGCGGACGTTACAGGGCAATCGGGTTTAAATTAAACCAATAACTTTGAGCAAATAGTCGTTATCCCAACCCGCCATCAAGCGCTTGGTTTTTAGGGTATAGCTACATTATGATGTAAGTTAGCAATGGACAGCACCATATTGACTGACTTTATCCCAAAACTGCTCCCATCGATTCGAACGCTCCAGGG
>JALXCS010000156.1 GCA_026990815.1 Methylomonas sp.
TGAACGGACCCATATTTTAGCACTTAACGCCAGTATGCACGCTGCTTCCGCGGGTGAAGCCGGACGTGGTTTCGCGGTAGTTGCAGATGAGGTGCAACGTCTGGCGGAAAGTTCGCGTGAGGCTACAGCACAAATTGCCACCCTGGTCAAAAATATTCAGGTAGAAACTTCTGAAACGGTAAATACCATGAACGAAACGATTACCCAGATTGTTGCAGGAAGTCGTTTGGCGCAACAAGCTGGGGAAGAAATGCAGCTTACCCAGAAAAACACCGCTGACCTGGTAGCAAAAATGCATGAAATTGCTGAAAGAATTACGGCCCAGGCAACCGAAATTGGGAAAATGGAAAACAGTATGGCCCAGATTCGCAAGACCACGGTTGAAACCTCGAATCAGCTGGGCGAACAGTCAAAATCAACCTCAAACCTGGTTGAATTCTCCTCGACCCTGGTTAGCGCCGTCAGCGTTTTTAAACTGCCTGAGCAAGCTGACGCCAGTTAATTTTATACACATTTTTTAACGCTTAATTTAACCATTTAAGGAAAAGATATTATGGCTATTAGTACAATTTTGGTTGTTGACGATGTGGCTTCTCACTTGACCGAAATTCAAGGCATTGTTGCTGGACAAGGCTACCAAGTCATTACTGCCCAATCAGGACAGGAGGCTGTTGAAAAGGCTAAAAAGCAGCAGCCCGATCTGATTTTTATGGATATTGTGATGCCTGAAATGGATGGTTTTGCCGCCAGCCGCGAATTAAGAGGAACTGCTGCTACCAAGGATATTCCAATAGTTTTTGTATCCAGCAAAGATCAGGAAGCCGATAAGGTTTGGGCTCGGTTACAAGGAATAGAAGATTATGTCACCAAACCTTATACGCCTGAACAAATTATTGAAAAGATCAATAAATTTGCGTAGTTTTTAGCGCATAAAATACCCAGCTCTATTAACAGGATAGAAATCAATGGCTACCATTGACTCCAAGCATTGGAGTAATTTGACTGACCAGACGCTCCAGGCAGCAGATTTGTTGCTGGAAGTACTGACCCAAAATCAGGACACAGATAAATCGAAATTTATTGAAAGCTTCTACCAATATACTGAGTTATGGCAGGAAATTGCAAATAATGCACTGGCTTGTGGTATGGATGGTTTGTGTGATGTTTGCTCATTATTTATCACTTTGGCACTGGATAGCGACCAGCATGAACAAGGCTTGAGCGAGAACCACGGGCAATTGCTGGAGCAGTGGCTGGAACTGTTCCTCGCCTATCTGGAAGCTCCCGAACAAGACAGCACGCGTAGCGAATTGATCAGCTTTTTGCGCAATCCCTGTTGGTCCGAACCGCTTTCAGATAATGATGCCCAAATACTGAAACAATCTTTGCTACCGCCGCAGGAGCCGAAAGCGGCAGAAAAACAGCAAGAGGAAGTCAGCGCCGATCTCCAACTTATGGATGGTAATATCAATTACTGGCCTATTTTGAAAGATCAAGTATCGTTGACAATTGAACCGCTGCAACAATTACTCAATATTAGCCAGCAAAACGACCAATCGCAGTTAATCGAAAGCTTCACTGAATATGCAGAGTTGTGGCAGGAAATAGCCAATGAAGCGCTTGATTTCGGTCTGGACAGCTTATGTGATGTGTGCATGTTGTTTCATGCGACTGCCCTGGATATCGAGCTGCTGGAGCAAGGCCTTGCTGACAGGCATGGAAAATTACTGAAAAACTGGCTGGACCGATTCATCGCCTATCTGGAAACACCTGAAGATAACAAAACCGGTAATGATTTAGTTAATATTCTGCAAGATGATTTTTGGCCTGAGTCATTGCCAGATGACGATGCCAAAATGCTGGCAGATTTGCTATTGCCCGAATCAAACACAGTTGAAAATAAAAAAATCTCTATTGAAACCAAGCAAACTCCGGCGCCAGAACCACAGCAACAAGAACCAACCATTAATGATTCGGCTTCAGACCTGGATTTTGCCAGCAATCTTGAGGTAGATTTAGAAAATTCACCAGCGGAAATCAAGGTAATCGCACCTGACCTTCTGGAACTGATACGGTCAGAATTTGAACCTTATGCCGAATCTATTTTTGTGGCAATAGAATCGGAATATGCAAAAACCCTGTCTCCAGAAAAATTCAGTCTGGCCATGTTGCCCCAGCTTGAAGAACTGGAAATGCTTGCAAAAGTTTCCGAGACGTTAGGGTTACAAGGCCTGCAACAGGTTTTTGAAGTGCTGCGTAATAATATGCAAGCGCTTTGTACTGACAAATTAATGCTGGAAAAACAGCAATCCCAGTTACTAACGTCGGTAATGAGCTGTATACTTCATTATTTAGCTGACATTGAAAATGTCGCCAGACGCATATTATTAGCTGAACATTTACAGAACCCTAACTGGCCTATTCCGCTTTCTGGGAATGAAGTACGGAAACTGATTGCGTTATTCGGTTATGTTCGTCTTCAGTCAAAAGCAGACATTATTGGCGAAAGAGAAATAGCTTCTGAAGATGATGTGGCTGTCACTATTCAGGATGATATTAACCCGGAATTGCTGGAATCTTTATATGATGAATTACCCTCTCTAACCGAGGAGTTCAGTGAGGCTGTCCGCCAGCTACTTAAATCCGGCAGTATTTCCGATGTAGAAAAAGCCCAACGTATTGCTCATACATTAAAGGGCTCTGGAAACCTGGCCGGCATAAAAGGAATCGCCTCTTTAACCCATAATATTGAAGAAATTATGGAAAAAGTGGCCAGTCACGGCAGTGTGCCAAAAGGTATTTTTGATACCTTGCTGCTCGATTGTGCCGACTGTCTTGAGGCCATGTCTGATAGTGTTCTGGGAAGAGGCAATCCTCCAGATAATTCACTGGACTTGTTGCAGCAACTATCAGATTTATCATACCAAATCAAAGCCGAAGGTATTCCTGAGGCGGCTGAAGAACTGTCACTTGCGAAACCCAAAACTGAAGGTTTTACTCCACCAGGCTCCTTTCCTCCAGCCACAGAAACCAAGCCAGTTGAGAAAACTGATAAAGAAAAAACTGAGTCCAGCGCCGACTCTGTAGAAACAACAACCCGCATATCTTCTTCTCTGGTAGAGGATATGCTGCGAATGGCAGGCGAGAACAATATTCTTACTGGGCAGATTCAACAGCACTTAAGCGAAACCATCGAACAAAATCTGACCATACGCAAGCAACACACCAGGTTGCTAAATCTAATCACTGAATTGGAACAACTGGTCGAGGAACAGGGAACCATTTCCATGGAAAGAGTTAGCGCTCTTAACGAAGAATTCGACCCTTTGGAAATGGATCAATACAATGAACTACACACTTGCTCAAATCGGCTGCTGGAAGTTGCCACTGACGCCATGACCATCACTACCACGGTCAGTTCTCAACTAGCTGAATTAAAAGATCTGTTAGTGGTTCAGGAACGTTTGCAAAGAGAAAACCACGAACTTGTATTGAAAACTCGAATGGTGCCGGTGCAGAGTATTGAATCGCGTTTGCAGCGAGCCATTAGACAAGCGTGCAGAACTACGGCTAAAAACGTTAATTTGCATATCATTGGAACTGATACGCTTATTGATAGCGACATCTTGAATTCCTTGATCGATTCACTGATGCATATGTTACGCAATGCGGTAGATCATGGCATTGAAACCAGCGAACAACGACTGGCTGCTGGCAAACCGGAATCCGGTAACGTTACTTTAGAATTCTCTCTGCGTGGTGACCGTATTCTTGTCGTGTGTCAGGACGATGGCGGCGGTCTTGATTTAGCCAGAATTCGCTCCATTGCAGAACAAAAAAGACTGATTAGCTCTGACCAGTCTTTATCTGCTAAAGAATTACAGCGTCTGGTATTAAAGCCCGGTTTTTCTACTCGCGATTCGGCTACACAACTTTCCGGTCGTGGCATTGGTATGAATGCGGTACATGACCAAATTTTGAAATTAAAAGGTGAATTAGACATTGATTCCCAATTTGGCAATGGCACCCGAATTACTTTAACTTTACCCGCGACCCTGGTATCGGTTCGCGCATTGCTGGTCCGCTCTGGCAACCAAGTCATGGCCATTTCCAATCGAGGTCTTGAACAAATTTTATACCCAGGCGCAGGAAAATTGAAGTTATTAGGCAATAAATGGGCTTATCAGCACGGTGATAAGCTTTATTCGGCCAGAAAATTCGAAACCATAATTAATTATTCAATAGCTGAAAATACCACACCGGAAGGCGGTCTTTCCGCCATGTTGTTTAAAATGGAAAGTGGAGAAATCAAGGCAATTCTAGTTGACCAAGTTATGGATAGCCGGGAACTGATTGTCAAAAACATGGGCCAGTATGTTCCTAAAATTAATGGCGTTGCTGGCGCAACAATCCTTGGTGATGGCAGTGTCACCCCGGTTTTGGATATTCCTGAATTATTACGCGCCAATCATTCTCAAACCATGGTTCAACCATTTGCCCAGGATAGACTCCAAAACTCACACAACAACACCCAACATCTCCGTCGAGCCTTGATTATTGACGATTCGTTAAGTGCACGCCGGTCTCTTGCGCAATTGCTTTCCGATATGAATTATGAAGTCAGCACTGCCATCGACGGTATTGATGCCATCGAAAAAATAGAGGAAAAACTCCCGGATATTATCCTGGTTGATCTGGAAATGCCCAGAATGAATGGTTTAGAATTGACCTCTCATGTCAGAAATCGCACGGATACCAAAGATGTTCCTGTGATAATGGTTACTTCTCGTGCAACTGACAAACACCGACAACAAGCTAAAAATTCTGGAGTCGATGTGTATTTGACCAAACCATTCTCGGAAAATGAACTCATGGATCAGATTAATAAAGTTGTTACAGGAAATAGCTAATGATTCCTGCATCAACAGAAAATCAATCGCCACTCGTTAACACTACCGGCTATGCAATGTTGTTAATAGATGGCTTAAAATTGTTGATTCCGCAACAACAAATTATTGCTCTGGAAATGGCCAGGGATATGGAAATAAACCGAACTGACGATTCAGTTACGGGCTTTTTGCAGTTTAATAACAAATCCTGGCCAATTTTTTGTTTCAATTATAAATTATCTCTGACAACCCCTTCGGGTTCGACAGTTGGTAGATTTTGTGTGTTATTGCAATCAGAGAACACTTATTACGGAATTTTGAGTGAGCAGGCAATATTGCTGAATCCAGAAGAAATAACGCTCCAACCGCTTCCAGATGCCATGTCAACCGCAGATTCTCCTTTTTCAGCATTAACTATTTACGAAGGTGAAATTACCTGTATCAGTTCTGCTGAGCTCTTGACTAATTTGTTGCCAGTAAAGATATTAAGCAAAACAGGAAAAGCTCGTTGATGGAAAAAAAAATAATATTAATTCTTCAGCATAACAACGCTGTTTTCGAATTCAGCGTTTTAGAGTCCTATTTGGAAATTTCAAACTGGCATTATCATGGCTGAAAGCATTGCTTGGATATTGGACTTTGGTAACTCTGCTATTGCCGCCATCGGCGAATTGGAGCTGGTTCACCTGGACGAAAATCCCGAGCTGTTCGTCATTCCCAAAACACCATGTTATTGTCAACACGCCTTGATATGGGGGGAAACTATACTACCCGTCATTGACATGGTAGTAGCATTGCAAGATCAGCAAATCTCGCGTGAAACATGTTACGCTGCTATTATTCGGTATCGACAGGAAATCAATTCCCCATTACAATTCGGGGCATTATTACTGGCCAAAATGCCTGAGCGCATAAAAGTTGATGATGATCTTGCCTGTCCGCTTCCAGAAAATTTGCAAACCCTGAAATCACTGGCTGTTTCCTGTTTTACTTTGGATGGCGAAGGCATCCCAATCATAGATTTAGCTAGTATTTTTTCTCGGCCCGCACAAGATTTTTTAGGAAAGTAACTAAACCTCCTCCCCTTTGCCTATTCGAGCAATAAACGAATCTATTGCCTATTTTTTGGTCCTGTATCTTTGTGCACGACAAAAATTCAGCTTCTTGGATGCCAAAGATATAAGTAATTGAAATAATACGACCTTTTATCGCAGGGATGCAATAGAGAGCTACGAGGATGTATTTACACGTGTCTTTTTATTTCAACTTCACCTCCATTCCACAAATTTTTGTCATGTCCAGAGGTCCTGTATAAAACTTTATTGTTCATCTTCTAGGCTACAACTCGTTGTTTAGTAATAATTATTATTAACCAGTATTGCCACTGTACCTTTGTACAATGGCACATAACCCATCCTTTACTTATAATATTTTCCATGTTGATAATCACCATAAATATTATATTTTTGTGGACAATTAACCC
>JALXCS010000157.1 GCA_026990815.1 Methylomonas sp.
TTTTGCTTTAAATTCCGGTGTGTGATTTCTTCTTTTCTTGCTCATTGTTTTTTCCTCTCTTTTTGGATATTACAATAAAGCAGTTTTATCACTTAAGCCTCTGTCTGGTTTCTTAGGGCCATTTCTATCAGTCCCCCCTGTTTTCCAATTCAATCAAGTAATTCAAATTTGAACCTTTTGCTAATTTAGCGTACAAACTGGCAACAGAATTTGATTTTTAAAAGATCACATATCGATATCGAATTCATTTTAACCAACAGCAGGGCGTTATTATGAAAGTCAGTCTTCACCAATATTCTTTGATCGCGGGTTTAATAACCTTAATCGGCTGCGCAGAATCTCAACAACCAGATCACTATAGTAATAAACAAGCCCTTTCCATAGCTACATTCGCCGGCGGTTGCTTCTGGTGTACCGAAGCCGACTTTGAAAAAGTTCCGGGCGTTAGCAATGTCATTTCCGGATTTAGTGGTGGAAAAACCGAACATCCCAGTTATGAACAGGTTTCCTTAGGAAATACCGGTCATGTTGAAGCAGTACAGGTATATTTTGACCCCCAAACTGTTTCTTATGAACACTTGCTGGAAGCATTTTGGCGCCAGATTGATCCCACTGATAATGGCGGCCAATTTGTTGATCGTGGCAACCAATATCGTAGCGTCATTTTTTATCATGATGACAAACAAAGAAAGCAGGCCGAACATTCCAGACGAAAGTTACAACAATCTGGGCGTTATGAGAAACCGATTGTCACTGAAATCGTTCCGTTTACAACATTTTATCCAGCAGAAGCATATCATCAGGACTACTACAAAAAAAACCCAGTTAGATACAAATTCTATCGTTACCGTTCTGGACGAGACCAGTATTTAAAAAAAATATGGGGAGATGATTTAAAACTTTCTTATAATGCTAATTCTCCATATAAAAAACTGCCTGATGAAAAACTGCGTCAACAGCTGTCACCATTACAATATCGCGTCACCCAAAAAAATGGAACTGAAGCGCCTTTTAAAAACCCTTACTGGAATGAAAAAAGGCCAGGAATTTATGTGGATATTGTTTCGGGCGAACCTTTGTTTTCTTCAAAAGACAAATTTAAATCGGGAACTGGCTGGCCTAGCTTTACCCGCTCTTTGAAACCAGAACATATTGTTACAAAAACGGATTATCTGTTACTTTACCCTCGCACCGAAGTGCGTAGTAAGCACGCAAACTCCCATCTTGGGCATTTATTTAAAGATGGACCTGAGCCAACAGGGTTGCGTTATTGTATTAACTCTGCTTCCCTACGTTTCATTCCAGCCGAAAAACTCGATGCCAATGGGTATGCTGAATTTGCAAAAGAATTTGGGATTGAACTGAAAAAATAAATTAAGGCTCGCTTTATTATGCTTCGACACTTCGCATATCATATTTCCTTAACTTTTCCACCAACGTGGTCCGGCGCATTTTTAAACGCTTGGCTGCATGTGCCACCACCCCATTACTCTCGTCCAGAGCAAGCTGAATAAAATTCCGCTCCACTTCGCTTAAATATTCTTTCAGATCCAGGCCATCTGGAGGAATTTCAGTGATTTCTGCGGGATTGTTCAGCTCTTGCACCGATAAATTGACATTAATCGGGACTTCACTAGCACCTGGACTGGAAATAGGAATATCCAAATCAAAACTCAACCCCTCGGGTACTGTATATTTTTGATATTTTTCCGGTAAATCAGCTTTTTCTACAAAGCTATTCGGTTTCACAATAGTTAACCGCTCTAATAGATTAGCCAATTCTCTAACATTACCTGGCCAATCATGCTGCATTAGTAATTTAATAACCTCAGGAGAAAGACTGACTGACCCACGCTTTTCCTTTTCCATTCTGATAATCAAATCTCTAATCAGAACAGGAATGTCTTCCACTCGTTCTCTTAGAGCCGGAATTTCAATAGGGAAAACATTCAAACGGTAAAACAGATCCTCCCGGAAACGTTTATGTTTTATTTCTTCTTCCAAATTGCGATGCGTAGCTGCAATAATTCGGACATCACATTGAACCGTTTTGTTGCTGCCAACACGTTCAAAGCTGCGCTCCTGAAGTACTCTTAATATTTTGACTTGCATTGGCATGGGCATATCGCCTATTTCATCTAGAAACAGCGTACCGCCTTCTGCTAACTCAAATCTACCTTGCCTGGATGTTAAAGCACCAGTAAAAGCGCCTTTTTCATGGCCAAACAATTCACTTTCCAAAAGTTCAGCAGGAATTGCGCCACAATTAACTGGAACAAAAGGCTTGGCCTTTCTATCCGATGCATTATGCAAACTTCTTGCAACAACTTCTTTTCCTGTACCTGACTCTCCTAAAATCAAAACTGTTGCTGCCGAATTTGCCACTTGATCAATCAGTTTTCTAACATACAAAATTGCAGGGCTTTTCCCTTCCAACCGTGGCCCCGGTGTCATTCTTCTTTGGTAAACCCGACGATCAATCCCGGTCCTGTTATTGCCATTTCGTAACAGAGTGGTAGGTAAATTATCGAGAAGTTTTTTTAATTCTGAGAAAGTTGCCGGCCAGCTTAAAACATGGTTCACTTTTTGCTGAATCGCAGTAGATACATGCGACTGAGAAGTATTGCCAGTCAACAAAATCACAGGGATAGTTTTAGCCTTTTCCAGGATATAACTAATAAGCGAGGCTTGTTTTTCTCCACCATCACCAACGATAATGGCCATAACATCATCTAGATCATTAAATAATTCATCAATAGAAAAGGGGGTTGTTACTTTGACCTGATATTCCAAAAACTCTAGAATCCGGGAGAACTCATTGGATCTTGATTCATTTTCATCGATGCACAGAATACGTGGCAAAGCCATCCTTTAGAACTCACTTATTGTTTGTTAGAAAACTCTTTTAAGTAAAGCATCGAATTCTAGGTCTGTCAAAATACTGCCCTTTATATTTTTTACTTGAGCCGTGGATACTTTAATAAATTCTGCCACCCGCCAAAATAATGACAATTTTTTTGTTCTAATACTTGACAAAATTTTCCCAGTAGAGAGACTATAGACAATCTGTAAATTAAGGAAATCACTTTTTTGGACAATATTTCTTTGGATATCCTATTTGGGATATTAGTATTTTTACTGCTGCTCTCTGCTTTTTTTTCAGGATCAGAAACAGCATTAATGACCCTCAACCGCTATCGACTGCAATATCTGGTAAAAAAAAAACACAAAGGCGCCATCAGAGCTTATAAGCTTCTCCAACGACCGGATAGATTACTGGGACTGATTTTACTCGGTAATAATTTCGTCAATATCCTTGCATCTTCACTGACCACAGTAATTGCCATGCGTATCGCCGGTGATACAGGTATCGCTATTGGTGCCGGTATCTTAACGCTAGTGGTACTTATTTTTTCAGAAGTAGCACCTAAAACACTAGCAGCCATCAAGCCAGAACTATTAGCTTTCCCTGCTGCCTGGATCTACACACCGCTGCTAAAAATATTCTATCCTATTGTTTGGATTGTCAATTTTTTCGCTAACATTCTGCTTCGTATGGTTGGCGTTAATGCCGCCAAACACAAACAGGAAACCCTAGGAACTGAAGAATTACGCAGTGTTGTCAGTGAAGCCGGCAGCCTGCTTCCCTCTCGCTATCAGAACATGTTGCTAGGCATTCTTGATTTGGAGTCGGCAACATCTGAAGACATCATGATACCAAGGAGTGAAATTGTCGGAATAGACCTGGAGGAGCCAATTGAGAAAATTATCGAAACTATCAAAAAAAGCCCGCATACCCGCCTTCCCGCATACAAAAAAACTATCGACAGGGTTATTGGGTTTCTTCATGTCCGGGTATTACTGTCCTTGTGCGATGAACCCAATGTGACCAAAGAAACATTAATTAAAAGCCTGACCAAACCCACGTTCATTCCTGAAAGTATGCCTCTGCACATTCAAATTCAAAACTTTAAAACCGAAAAAGTTCGTATCGGTCTTATTGTTGATGAATATGGCGATGTTCAAGGCCTAATCACTCTAGATGATTTATTGCAAGGCATTATTGGTAAAATCGTCTCTGAAGATACTGGTATAAAACAACAGAGTGATGGCAGTTTTATTGTCGATGGCAGCATGACAATAAGAGAATTTAATCGGGTTACCAATTTTTCTTTACCTACGGAAGGCCCCAAAACCATCAATGGCTTGATTATTGAATTTATGGAAACCATTCCTCAGGCCGGCACTAGTCTGGTGTTACATGGTTATCCAGTGGAAATACTAACCCGTGATAAAAAAACCATAAAACTGGTCAAGTTTCACCCCAAGAAAGACTAATCCTGCTTCATTTTCTCTGTACATAACGAAGAAACTCGTGGATTGAAGGTCTCGTTATTTCAATCACTTACCTCTTTAACGTCCAAGAGGGTGAATTTATTGTCGTGTCCAAAGATCCATTCCCTCTTTCAAGGTAACGAACACCCCATGGTCGCGCTTTTCAACAAAACTTTGATTTGGTTCTTATCCTTTTAATAAATTCCATTAGTAATCCTGTAATTTTGTCTATACTTAAGGCCGAGACTCGATGAATTCAACGAAATAATGGCAAAATTTACTATTATCTTTAAAGATAAAACTATTCAATCCGCAATTTTTGATCAAAAAACGGTTCACATAGGCAGTGATACCAGTAATGATATCATTATTGACAGCTTGGCTATTGCACCTGCCCATGCAGCGGTATGCTTCAATGATGATGAAGAAACCATCATAAAGCAACTCAATGATGAATTTCCAATCAGCGTTAACAACAACAATAGTAAAGAGTGCAAATTAAATAATAACGATGAAATCCTGATTGGCAAACATAAAATTATCTACAATACCACCGAGTCAGTTGTCAATCCATCCACTAACGAAAGCGCCGATACCTTTGCTTCCGAACAGCATTTGCCGGAAGCAAATTTACAAATCATGGAAGGCAAACACATTGGTCGCTTGATCCCTTTAAAAAAATCTATGACCCGCATTGGCCATAGTGGCAATGGCGTAGTTGTCATTGCCAAACGAACAGACGGATACTATATTTCTTCATTAGAAAGCAATGAATCTTTAACAATAAATAATAAATTGCTGAAAGAAGAAACCATTAAATTGAACGATAATGACATGGTTGTTATTGACGAAACACCCATGCAATTTTTCCTGGGTTAAGCTTATGTCTACTGAAAACGAAAAACGCCAATTCCATCGAATTTTCTACAATGCTAAAGCAACCCTTGAAACCAGCAGCAAAACTTGGGATTGTGAAATTATCGACCTTTGCCTGAATGGCTGTTTATTGCGCTTTCCTACTGCCTTGCAGCAAAACCAGGATGATGTTTACACCTTAAAACTAAATTTGTCTGAAGATACCGAAATAACCATGGACTTAAAACAGGCCCATGCTGAAGGTAATAATGTTGGATTCAAATGTGAACAAATTGATATTGACAGTATTTCTCAACTTCGTCGTATGGTAGAACTTAATTTGGGTAATAGTGAAATTCTGGAAAGAGATTTGTCATCTTTAGTGATTTTATCTAATAATTAGCAACCGTTCTCTATCCTATCCGATGCGGCTCCAATTGAATGGATTCAATTCGTTTACCGAGCATGATTATTTTGCCGTTATACCGATCTTCCCCGGTTGCAGTAAATTCAAACAGAAATGATCTCCAGATTCTGATTTTGCCGTTTTCATCTCGCTTTAACCAAAACGCATTCAAGGCTACATATTCATCAAGTAACTGAATCCCCATTCTCCGACAGTAAATTTTTACAGCACTTAATGCAATTTCCCTGGCTTGCTGAGAATTTGACCAATACAGAAAAAAACTAACCAGCAAAATAATAATAACAATTTCTGCATAGCTAAAAGTCACTTGTTTTCTCCGTGTTCTGAAAACTCAAAACTACTATCATTGCTCATTTACTGTAAAATAGACGTTATATATGGATATTTTTTTCATTTATCTTGTCAAGGCGTTGATTCTGCCGCCAGCCATTCTGCTTGTATTGGCTATTTTTAGCTTATTTCGTCACCTTAAAGATCGTACTCGCGGCATTGGACTTGCGGCTATTTGCTTAATCGGATTATACCTGTTATGCCTGCCAGCTGTATCGGTATTCCTTGCATCGTTGCAACAAATCTACCCAGCATTATCCAAAACCCAAATTCAAAATACTGATACGCAAGCCATTGTGGTATTAGGCGGTGGAACGCGTCCTCCTGCCCCCGAATACGATAATCGCGCAGCGCTGCATGAAAGAGTTTTTGTTCGGTTGAGGTACGCTGTAAAAATAGCCAAATTGACTAACTTACCTATTTTAGTTAGCGGCGGTAAAGTATTTGGAGGAAAATACCCATCTGAAGCAGAACTAATGCAGGAATCTCTTGCCCAGGATTTCCAGTATAAAGCTAACTGGTTGGAAGAAAAAAGTCGAAATACTGCCGAAAACGCTCAATTTAGTTATGCCGAGCTCAAAAAGGAAAATATCAAAAAGATACTATTGGTCACTCACGCACTTCATATGCCTCGTGCTGTCCAACAGTTCAGGCGGGTCGGGTTTCAAGTTACCCCGGCACCAACCGCCTTCATAAGCACTGAAAACACTTCTGTATTTAATTATATTCCATCAGCATCGGCGCTTGAAGTCAGCTCAATGGCACTACATGAATTGCTCGGCAAACTATGGTATACCCTTAGATATTGATATTATCTTTTTAACTTGCCTTTCGATGCATACCACAAAGATTTTTCTGCAATTTCATTTTTGCCATCCAGTCATTAAAATCATCAACGGCAAGCGGTTTGGAAAAATAATACCCTTGTGCAATATCGCAATCGTAGCCTTTTAACCTGTTTAAAATCTCCTGATTTTCAACTCCTTCCGCGGTAACGTGTAAACCAAGGTTATGAGCTAGGTTTATGGTTGCTTTAACAATAATGGCATCATTTTCACTGTTCTGAATATCTTCAACAAAAGATTTATCTATTTTCAATTCAGACAATGGCATTTTCTTTAGATAGGCCAAAGATGAATAACCAGTACCAAAATCGTCTACTGCAAGTTCAAAACCCATTGTATTCAATCTGTCTATGACAGTTAATGCCCGTTCAGGATCAGTCATAATCGAGCTTTCAGTAATCTCAAGAATAATCCATTCCGGTTTTACTCCTGACGAAGCAGTAACACCGGCAATAATATCGGGGAGATTGGGATCTAATAAATCCTTGGCGGATAAATTGACTGAAATTTTTATTTCCTGCCCTTGCTTATGCCACTCGGCACAGTGTTGAAATGCTCTTTTCAATACCCATAATGTTAAGGATTTAATAGTTCTAGTTCGTTCGGCCATCGGAATAAATTCTTCGGGTGAAATAAAACCATGCTTGGGATGATTCCAGCGCACCAAAGCTTCCGCTCCAAATAGCTGGCAATTTTGAATAGAAATTTTAGGTTGATAGTAAAGTTCCAGTTGATCGCGGTCAATTGCATTACGCAATTCACTCATTAATGTCAATCGCATCGGGCTATGTTTATCAAATGACGATTCATAAACCGAATAGCCATTATTGGAGCTTCTTGCCATATACAGAGCAACGCCGGCTCTTTGAACCAAAGAATCAACATCTTCACCATGCTTGGGAAAATGCACGATCCCGACATTGGAATGTACTGCAAATTGTAATCGCTCCACAATAAAAGCCTGTTCCATCGCCTTTTGTATTGCCTGAGCAAGATATTGCGCCTCCATCAAGTCGTCGTCAATATCGGTCAACAAAATACCAAAAACATTACCATCAATTCTGGCTACGCTGTCTGGATCTAAAACCACACTTTGAAGACGCGTCGCAATTTGCTTTAAAATTAAATCACTGCTGTTTCTACCTAAAGTATCGTAAACTTCCTTAAAGTTCTCGATTTCAATCAGTAATATCGATAACTTGGTGTCTTGCTGATTGGTTGAGGTAATTGCTTGACTGACCCGATCGTAAAATAAGCCTCTGTTGGGCAAATCAGTCAACGGATCGTGAGTTGTGACATAACTCGCCTGGCGGGTCATTTCATCTGCTTTTTGACGTAACTCATGGGTTTGGTCATAGATCATCGCCCCCGCTTCATAAGCAATGATTGAGCTGGAATATTGACCCCATAACGCAAAGACAAAAGGCACACCATTAAGAATCCACAGCGCCATATTAGTTTTTTGGGCTTTAACAATCCCTTCCAGAGAAACTTCACCAACCAAATAAAAACTAACCATACAGGATGCGACGATAATAGCCGCAATGGCAATCAAAACACCTTGATAAGCGGTTTTTGAAACGCTACTTTTTAGAACTTGAACATTGTCGCTCAATAGAGCAGTTGCCATCGTAAAAATCATAAATCATCTCCTTGACTTATGATTCTAGAAGCAATTGACTATTTTACAAGCCTGGTTTCAGGTCATTTATGATGTCGCTCACATTTTCAAGACCAACCGAGATACGCACCAAACCCTCTGTTATTCCGGCTTTGACTCTCTCCTGCTCTGATAAACGACTATGTGTTGTTGATGCAGGATGCGTTATGGTAGTTTTAACATCGCCCAGATTGGCAGTGATTGATAAAAACCTGGTACTGTTAATTAATTTCCAGGCCTGTTCTTTGCCCCCAACCAATTCAAAACTGACAACCCCTCCAAAGCCCGTTTGCTGATGCTTTGCCAGTTCATGCTGGGCATGAGAAACAAGTCCTGGATAATGTACTTTCATGACGTTATTCTGTTCTTCAAGCCACTGTGCCAAAGCCGTTGCATTTTCACAATGCGCCTTCATTCTGATAGCCAGAGTTTCCAGTCCCGATAAAAACACCCAGGCATTAAAAGGACTCATGGTCGCCCCGCCAGTACGTAAAAAAGGATAAATTTGCTTTTCGATCAATTCATCACTGGCAACCACCGCACCACCGACACACCGGCCATGTCCATCAATATATTTGGTGGTGGAATGCACCACGATATCAGCACCAAGCTGCAAAGGTTTTTGAAGCGTTGGGGTACAAAAAACATTATCAACCACTAATAGACAATCATGACGGTGGGCAATGTCCGCCAATTTGCTAATATCTGCAATTTCTATTAATGGATTGGATGGCGTTTCCAAAAATAAAAACCGCGTATCCGGTGTAATCGCCGCTTCCCAGGCTGAAGGGTCGGTTAAATCAACAAAATCAGTGGTCACACCAAACTTAGCAAAAAAGTTTTGAAATAACAATACGGTATTGCCGAAAACACTGCGTGAGGAAACCACATGATCGCCCACTTTCAACAACCCCATACATAAAGCCATAATGGCTGCCATTCCTGATGAAAAAGCCAGACACCGCTCTCCAGCCTCCATCGCAGCCAATCTCTCCTGAAAAGCTGTTACCGTTGGATTAGTGAAACGGGAATAAATATTACCGGGTGATTCTCCGGAAAACCTCAGTGCAGCTTCCTCTGCACTATCAAAAACATAACTGGAAGTCGCAAAGATAGGTATGCTATGTTCATCTTGTTCGGTTCTGTGGTGACCGGTTCGAACGGCTTGTGTTTCAATTGCGTATTGATTCCAATCAATCTTATTTTTGTTATCCATCAGGCGGAATTGCTCATCTCTATTATAAAATTTTCAGCATTTCTTGCAGCTTGGGCATCGTCATTACGAAGCCCTTCGATTCTTTCCAGATAGGCATTGTTGACATCACCGGTACAATACTCATTGCTAAAACAGGAAGTGTCAAAACCTTTAATCTCTGGGTTACCTTTTCGCACAGCATCTATTAAATCATCCAGATCCTGGTAAATCATTCGGTCCGCTCCCATTTCATCACAAATCTGTTCTTCAGACCGACCATGGGCTATCAACTCATGCGCAGCTGGCATGTCGATCCCATAGACATTCGGGTATCGTACAGGTGGAGCGGCTGACGCAAAATAAACTTTTTTTGCCCCGGCATCTCGCGCCATCTGAATAATTTGCTGGGAAGTAGTGCCTCGAACTACAGAATCATCGACCAGAAGCACATTTTTACCATTGAACTCCAGCCCAATTGGATTCAATTTTTGTCTAACTGATTTTTTCCGCATTTGCTGCCTAGGCATGATAAAAGTTCTACCGATGTAACGGTTTTTGATAAATCCCTCCCGAAATTTTACCCCAAGTTCATTGGCCATTTGTAATGCCGATGTTCTGCTGGTATCTGGAATGGGTATTACCACGTCGATATCATGATCTGACCAGGTTCTCTGAATTTTTTCAGCTAGTTTCTCGCCCATTCGCAACCTAGCCTTGTAAACAGAGATATTGTCTAAAATTGAATCCGGACGGGCAAAATACACAAACTCAAAAATACAAGGTGTTTTTTCTATATTTACCGCACACTGTCGAGTATGCAATTGACCAGATGCTTCGATAAATACCGCTTCACCAGGCTCAATATCTCGAATAAGCTCGAAACCCAGAACATCCAGTGCCACACTCTCTGAAGCAATCATGTATTCATTACCTTGGTCAGTTTCCCGCGCACCAAAAACAGCGGGCCTGATTCCGTGTGGATCTCTGAAACCCAGGATACCGAAACCTGCGATCATCACCACAGCAGCATAAGCGCCGCGACATCTTTTATGTACCGCCGAAACCGCTTTGAAGACATCATCTACTGATAATCGCAGCTTTCTTAATTGTTGCAATTCGTGGGCAAAGATATTCAACAATACTTCTGAATCTGAATCAGTATTAATATGTCTCTGGTCATCCACGAACAATTGTTTTTTCAATTCTTCTGCATTAGTCAAATTTCCATTATGGGCAAGCGTCAAGCCAAATGGCGAATTGACATAAAATGGCTGCGCCTCAGCAGAACTGGTACAACCGGCAGTTGGATAGCGAACATGACCAATACCCATCGTACCTTTAAGTCGTAACATCTCCCCACTGGTGAAAACATCACGAGCTAAACCGTTGTCTTTACGCAAATGCAAACGATTTCCTTGGCAAGTGACGATCCCGGCGGCGTCCTGCCCGCGGTGCTGTAATACGGTTAAAGCATCATACAGATCCTGATTAACATTTTGGTGAGCGACAATCCCAGCGATTCCACACATTTTCTATAAGACCTTTGTTAATGATAATTTAAATATCCAGCCATGCTCGAAGGCACCTGATCTCGCAGCCACACAGCAAGTGATTGAAAAGGAGGAATCAATTTTGATTTTTTCCACCAAGAATCCTCTGGTAATGGTGTCAATCCTGCAAGCATGACCAGTACGGCAACCACAACCATGCCGCGAGCAATACCAAAAAGCATACCAGCAAAACGATCGGTTCCCGTTAGACCAGTTTTTTTTACCAGCGCACTTAGTAGATAGCTGATAATGCCACCCAAAATCAGAGTAACGAAAAACAATATCGCAAATGCTACTGCAATTCTAGCTGAGGAGGAAAAACTGATAACTGGCTCAAGAAATAGCGAAAATTGACGACTAAAGCTCAAACCAATCCAAATTGCAATAACCCATGTAAACAAGGAAAAAGCTTCACGAATCAAACCACGAAATAGCCCAATGATCAGGGAAATAAAAATCAAGCCTAAAATTGCATAATCAATCCAGATCATTATTCAGCCACTAAAATGGGGCGCAATTGGAATTGCTTTTCTAATTGCACTTTGATCACTTCAGCTCTTTTTTTGTCTAGTTCAGGCCCAATTCTAAGCCGAAACAATTTGCCATTTTTTTTGGTTTCAACAGAATCCAGAAATGTTGAAAAACCTTTTTTACGCAATTTGTCCTGCAAAAGTAAAGCATTCTCACGTTCTGCAAAACTACCCACTTGGATAATCCATCGCACCAGTCCAGAACTTGGGAGCTCTGATTTATCATTATTCTGTTGTTCGACATATAATGGCGGGGCATCAGGCAAAGTTAAAACCTGTTCAACTGAATCTGGTAAGTTTTCGGCTGTTTTTGTAAAAGTGTCTTTGGGTGGCTCCGGTATTTTCAGTTCATTGATAAACTTACCTTCATCCTGAACCGGGTCATCAAATAACATGGGTATAAAAATAGCAGCTAAAGCTGTAATAACAACAGCTCCAATTAAACGCTGTTTTAATTCCTGATCCATATTACCACCCTACTTAATTTCAGAAACAATATATTATCCAGATTTTGAAGTAATATTATAGGTTTTAAGAAAAATGTGGGCAGCCACAGACAAAATAAATTATTTATTTGGGAAGGCATTAAAGTAAGCAGAAACCAAAAAAAATGATCCAAAAACCAGAATTAAATCACCTTGCCTTGCATTTTCCCTGGCTGCATTAAATGTATCAGTAAAATTTGCAAAATTGTAAGTTAAGCCTTTTACTTTCTGTTCTTTAAAAACTTCGGCTATCACTGATTGTTCAGCAATTCTCGAATGATTCAAAGGAGCAATATACCAGTTTAAAACATAAGGGTGCATGATGCGAACAACGCCACCAATATCTTTGTCTTTCATCATTGCAAAAATAGCATGAATTCGCTGATTTGGAAAATACCTTTCCAATCCAGTAGCTAACATCCGTGCCGCCTGCGGATTGTGTCCCACATCCAGCAATACCGGAACTTCACCATTAATTAACTGAAAACGGCCTGTTAAACAAACATTTATCAACCCTTTTGCAACACTTGACGCATTTACCGGTAATTTTTTCTGCAACAACTCTATAGCCATCATTGCCGTTGAAGCATTACGATATTGCTGTTCGCCAATTAAAGCAGGATTGGGTAATTCATCAAAGATAACACTATCATTTTGCAACCATTGCCAGCTTTCTCCTGTTTTTTGATACCTGAATTCACTGCCAACCGTATAGACCTCTGCTTGAATCTCCAACGCATTCTTGATTAAAGATTCAGGCGGCTCAAGATCACCAATGATTGCTGGTACACCTGCACGGAAAATCCCCGATTTTTCTTTTCCGATCACCTCCCGGGTTTCACCAAGCCAATCGGTGTGATCAATACAAATAGTAGTCACAATAGCGACATCTGCATCAATGATATTCACTGCATCCAGTCTTCCACCCAACCCGACCTCGAGAAGCTGAATATCAAGATTTGAGCGCCAGAAAATATCCAGGGCGGCCAATGTTCCAAACTCAAAATAACTTAGAGAAACATCCCCTCTGACAGCTTCAATTCGTTTAAATGCATCACAAATTGTCTGATCTGATACTGGTTTCCCCGCGACTTTAATTCTTTCGTTATATTTGAGAATATGCGGTGATGTATAAGTTCCAACCTGGAATCCAGCAGCTCGATAAATTGACTCCAAAAATGCTATACATGAACCTTTGCCATTGGTTCCCCCAACAATAATTGTTGTTGGTTTGCTTTGTTCAGGATTTAATGATTGATAAACACGAGTCACCCGCTCTAAACCCAAATCAATAGGTTTTTTGTGCAATTTCTCCTGCCAGCTTAACCAATCTTCAAGAGCCTCAAAATGCATGTAAACAAGTTAAGTTATAATTATGACTCTTCCTGATGAGCTTCCTGTTCCAGCCCCTGTTGTTCTTGTTCAGGCACACTATCATGACTTGCTGAGCTTTTATTCTGTCTTCCAGCTATCAACATAGATAAAATACTGGCCACTGTTTTGCGCATTTCCCGCCTGTCCACGATCATGTCAATAGCACCATGCTCCAACAAAAATTCGCTACGCTGAAAACCTTCTGGTAATGTTTCCCTTACCGTCTGCTCAATAACCCTGGGACCTGCAAACCCAATCAATGCATTTGGTTCTGCGATATTCACATCTCCCAACATGGCCAGACTTGCAGAAACACCTCCCATAGTAGGATCAGTCATGAAAGAAATAAAAGGCAATCCGGCATCTGACAATCGAGTGAGAGCAGTGCTGGTTTTTGCCATTTGAAACAGGGAAAACAAGGATTCCTGCATTCTAGCTCCGCCACTCGCAGTAAAAGTGATAAACGGGGCGCCAATTTCCAGACTCCGATTAATTCCTCGAACAAACCTTTCTCCGACCACGGAACCCATTGAGCCACCCATATAACTGAATTCGAAGGCAGCAGCAACAATATCACGACCAACCAACTTACCCTGCATAACAACCAAGGCATCGGTTTCCTTGGTTTTTTTCTGTGCCTGACTAATACGATCCTTGTATTTTTTGCTGTCTTTAAATCTCAAAGGATCATTAGGCTTAAGCCCTTTGCCTATCTCTTCCTGATTTTCTCCATCCAGGAAAATTTGCAACCGGGTGCGGGCAGAAATACGCATGTGGTGATCACATTTTGGGCATACATTGAAATTTCTTTCCAATTCAGTGTTATATAAAATTGCACTACAACCCGGACATTTATTCCACAGACCTTCAGGTACCGTACCTTTATTCGAAGCATCCGTACGAATTTTTGCCGGAACAAGTTTTTCATACCAACTCATCGTTGTATTGTCTCCAACTCAGATTCTAAAATTGAACATTGCTGTTCAAAAAACTGGCTTTTTATAAAAACCTCAAATTTTACAAAAACCATTTATTATTAACCTCTGTACATGACAAAAATTTGTGGAATACGGGTTAGTGATTGAAATAACAAGATCTTCTATCGCAGGGATGCGATAGAGAACTACACGGATGTATCTATGCGTGTCTTTTTATTTCAATCACTTACCTTATTTAACATCCAAGGTGGTTAATTATTTGTCGTGTACAAAGATTATTAACTATCCATAGCCTGACGCATACTAGCTAATAGATCAACAATTTCCTGTTTTGCCTTGTCCAGATTATTGGGATTATTTTCAATTTTGCTAATCAAAGCGCTGCCAACCACAACAGCATCAGCAATTTGTGCAATAGATTTTGCAGTTTGTGCATCCTTAACGCCAAACCCTACGCCTAATGGTAATTTTGTGAATTTTTTAATTTGCTGTATTTTTTTCTCTACTTCAGTTAAATCCAGATGCCCTGCGCCAGTAACCCCTTTCAATGAAACATAATAAAGATAACCATTTCCTACTGCATCCATTTTGTTGATCCGCTCATCACTACTGTTAGGAGCTAAAAGAAAAATAGGATCAATCTCCCGCGCTTTGAGCAAAGACACATATTCTTCAGCCTCTTCCGGAGGAATATCAACCGTCAGCACACCATCAACCCCCGCAGATTTTGCAGCTTCAGTGAAATTCTGATACCCCATAGCCTCAACAGGATTTAAATACCCCATTAATACAATTGGCGTATTTTTGTCTTGTTCTCGAAATCCTGATACTAATTTCAGAACCTTGCGTAAACTCATACCTTGCTCGAGCGCGCGTTCACTGGCCCGTTGAATAACAGGCCCATCTGCCATTGGACCAGAAAAAGGTACCCCCAGCTCAATAATATCAGCGCCTGCTGTAACCATTTCATGCATCATGGGGATAGTAAATTCCGGCACCGGATCCCCGGCAGTAATAAAAGGAATAAGCAGTTTTCGACCTGTACTCGATGCGCTAGTAAATGTCGTGGATATTCGACTCATATCTTGATCCCTTCCCGCTGAGCCATCGTATGCATATCTTTATCGCCACGCCCAGAAAGATTAACAATAATAATTTGCTCCTTATCCATGTTTGGAGCCAGCTTCATGGTATAAGCCATTGCATGACTGGATTCCAGTGCTGGAATAATTCCTTCCATCTGAGTCAAGGCATGAAATCCCTGCAAAGCTTCATCATCAGTGATATTGACATATTCAGCCCGTCCAATATCTTTCAGCCAGGCATGTTCCGGGCCGACTCCAGGATAATCCAGACCGGCAGATATTGAATGTGTCTCAATAATTTCTCCATCATCGTCCTCCATTAAATAAGTGCGATTTCCATGCAGCACCCCGGGACGGCCAGCGCATAGAGGTGCTGAATGCCGGCCTGTTTCTATTCCATCACCGGCCGCTTCAACACCATACATTTTAACGTCAACATCATCGATAAAGGGATGAAACAGACCGATAGCATTCGAACCACCGCCAACACAAGCAACCAGCGCATCAGGTGATCGCCCGGTTAATACCTTGCATTGATGCTTGGCTTCACGCCCAATGATGGTTTGAAAATCCCGAACCATAGCCGGATATGGGTGTGGTCCTGCAACTGTTCCAATAATATAAAAGGTATCATCGACATTGGTCACCCAGTCCCTAAGCGCTTCATTCAAGGCATCTTTCAGAGTTTTGGAACCAGATTCCACAGCAACCACTTTAGCACCCAAAAGCTTCATGCGATAAACATTCAGCGCCTGGCGTTCAACGTCAACAGCACCCATATAAACCACACACTCCAAACCTAATCTAGCGGCCACCGTAGCGGTTGCAACACCATGTTGACCAGCCCCGGTTTCGGCAATGATGCGGGTTTTTCCCATCCGCTTGGCCAGCAATGCTTGTCCAATAGTATTATTAACTTTATGGGCACCAGTATGATTCAGATCTTCTCGCTTTAAATATATTTGTGCTCCACCCAGTTCCCTGCTCCACCTTTGTGCATGGTAAAGTGGCGAAGGTCTTCCAACATAATGTTGTAAATCCTCATCAAGTTCGGCGATAAATTCAGGATCTTTCATAAAGCGCTGATAAGCCAGGTTTAATTCCTGAATGGGTAACATTAATGTTTCTGCTACAAACATGCCGCCGTAAGGGCCAAAATGTCCTCTTTCATCAGGCATATGATATTTTTCTGTCATCTTATTTACTTTTTTCGCCTTAATAAACTTGTTCAACAAACTGTTTCATTTTACCCGCATCCTTGATACCTTTTGCCACTTCCACACCGCTACTGACATCCAATGCATAAGGTTTAGTCGATGTTATTGCAGCACTGACATTTTCAATATTAAGACCACCTGCCAGAATCAGTGGAAAATCATAGGTTTCCGGCAATAAATCCCAGTCAAATTGATGACCTGTTCCACCTTTGGCGTCGGGATGATAGGCATCCACTAATATGCCCGCTGCATCTTTATAAGCAGCCGCGAAATCGACGAGATTCAAATTCGAGTGCATTTGAACTGCTTTAATATAGGGCTTGTTATATATGCGGCAATGCTCAGGAGGCTCCTCACCGTGGAATTGAAGGATATCAACGGGAATTTGATCCAAAACTGATCTAATTTGTTTCTCTGTTTCATTTACAAACAATGCAACAATCGATACGAAAGCGGGTAATTTACAGATAATACTGTTTGCCTGGGCAATACTAATATTTCTGGGACTAGGCGCATAAAAAACCAGACCAATGGCATCAACACCTAAGGCAGAAGCCCAAACCGCATCTTCAGCCCGAGTAAATCCACAAATTTTAATGCGTGTTCGCATCGCAACAGATACTAAAAAAACCGTATAAAAACATGTCAGAATACCATATTTGGTAAGTATAGTATCGGCCTAGCTCGAAAAAACCATCCGAATTTAGACCCTCACAATCAAGGAAGCATCATGCCCCGAATCATGAAATACAACATCGCTGCCATCACGCCTGAGGCCGGAACTGTTATCAGCCAGGCAGTAATAATCTTATAAAACATTGAACGTTTGACGAGGTTGCTTTTTACAACTTTACGCATTTTTTTCCGCTCGGATTTGGTTAATCCTGACTGTTTTCCCTGTTTTTTTATTTGCTTTACAATTCTGGCTTTTTCCTCCACTGTAGCCCGCTCAAATTCAGCAATCAAAGCATCAATTTTGTCCTGGCCCTGACCTTGGTGATGGCTTCTAATATCTTCAAGCATTGAGGCATAATTGGTCTTCAAATATTCTCTTAAAAAACCCACCCCAAACACGCCACCAACTGCAATATGTGTAGAACTGACCGGCAATCCAAGCTGTGAAGCAATAATCACGGTAATTGCTGCGGCCATTGCAATACAAAATGCACGCATTTGATCCAGTTCCGTAATCTCTGAGCCTACTGAACGAATCAACCTAGGGCCATACAAAGCCAAACCCAAGGCGATACCCAATGCGCCAATCATCATTACCCACAAAGGAATTGCTGCTTTACTGGCAATGCCGCCAGTAGTAATTGCATCATTGATGGCGGCCAAAGGCCCCACCGCATTTGCCACATCGTTGGCGCCATGGGCAAAACTCAGCATCGCCGCCGCAAAAATTAACGGAATATTGAATAACCGATTGACGCTTGCCTTATCATTAGGCAATGCCTCAGCAGATTTTGCAACCCCTGGCCGCAACAACCAATAAATAATAAATGCAATCACCAAACCGATTCCCAAAGCCGTAAATAAATCTGCTTTCCAGATTTTTTTCAGTCCTTTCAGAATCAGGTAAGAACTACACGCCCAGGCCATTAACCCCACCAAAACCGGGAGCATCTTTTTGGTAGCGGCAATTAAATCTGATTGATAAGTAATGGTACGTTTAATCAAATATAAAAATGCTGCGGCAATCCCACCACCCATGACCGGCGAAATAACCCAGCTGGCCGCAATTTTTCCCATCGTCCCCCAATTTGCGATATCAAAACCGCCAGCCGCAATTCCAGCACCCAACACTCCTCCAACAATTGAGTGAGTTGTAGAAACCGGTGCACCAACCGATGTCGCAATATTTAACCAAATAGCACCAGCAAGTAATGCCGCTAACATTAACCAAATGAAAGTATTGCTATCAGGTATCAAACCGGGATCAATAATACTCTTTTTGATGGTGCCAACAACTTCCCCGCCGGCAATTAACGCGCCAGAAGCTTCAAAAATAGCGGCGACAATGATTGCTCCGCCCATTGTCAATGCTTTTGATCCTACTGCAGGCCCGACATTATTTGCAACATCATTGGCGCCAATATTCATTGCCATATAACCGCCTATTACAGCTGCAACAATAAGCATTATGCTGCTGTTTATGTTTAAATAAATTCCTGCAAAAAATGCGATGGCAACAAGAAATGAAATGGCGCTCAGGATCCGAAAAATATTCGTGCGCTTTGGCAAATTCATTGACATAAATCCCCCCCCTCAAGGAGACAAAGATAATATTTTTATTATTTAACCAATCAGTCTTGAATGCATTGAATGCACAATGCAACCAAATTATGTTTTTTAACTCTGTACATGACAAAATTTGTGGAATAGAGGTAAGTGATTGAAATAAAAAGGCATGCTATAGATACATCCGTGTAGCTCTCTATCACATCCCTGCGATAGAAGGTCTTGTTATTTCAATCACTCACCTCTTTAACATCCAAGGTGGTTAATTTTTTGTCGTGTACAAAGGTTTTCTAGACAAAAATTCAGAACCTTAATTATGCAAGTTCTTAAACAAACACTATTCTGAGATCAACATCCAAAACACGCACAGTTTACATGAAAATTAACAATCTTTACGCAATTTTGTAGCTGTTCAAAAAATAAAACCCTGCTCATCTGGCTAATAGTCTAAAATGGATAATTAATTGTTTCTTAATATTTAGTGGTTTTTATGCGTTTGTTTTGGCTTGTGTTTACTACCGGTGCACTTATTTTTTATTTCATTGATCAGGCAGTCGATGTCGACTCCTTTTCCAAAGAACTCATCGTAAACAACTTATATCACTTTCTGGTAGGGTTTTTGTTTATTATCGGGATGCTCCATTTCAAATATAAATTCAAATTCAAAATTCTGTTGCCACTAATATTTACCGTTTTAGTACTGGGCGAAATCTATGATTTTTTTATCGAAATAACCAACTTCAGTATCTTGTCTCTGATTTATAATATTTATGTACTGTTCTGGGGAGTTGTCAGTGGCTTTGCATTTAGTAAATCGCTAAAATCGCCGCCAAAGCCTCACACCCAGCAATAAAACTCAATTCACAACAATCTAAATTGTTTTCCGTGTTTGAGTTCGCCAAAGCTGTACAATTTCTTCAACATCGAGATCCTCCGGCCCTTCACGCCAACTAGTAAAATAATCCACATCATTACTTTTCGGTTCGGGATTTGGACGATAAATTTGTACCCGAGTCGGTAGAGGGGCCGCCTCTCCAAGCACTAGCGCCTCACCTCGCCCCAAAGACGTCAAAATATCCGTTAAATCACCTTCTGCTTCCGGGACTAATCCTCTGATATATCCCTGATCATCTGGATTGGTGGTCCGCAGACAAATGAAAGAACTGCATTGCGACAACATGGTCTCAGAGAGCTCGGTTGGTCTTTGACTGACGACACCAATTGAAACCCCATATTTCCTGCCTTCCTTTGCAATCCGTTCCATCATTTTTTTCGTGCCTTCAAATTGGCCGCCTTTTTCACGCGGAATATAGGCATGGGCTTCTTCACAAATCAAAGTAATCGGAAATTCACTACGCCTGGGGTTCCAATAATTGAATTCATAGGCTAAACGGCCAACCTGGGCAGAAACAGCCGGCCTGACATCAGTCGGCACAGAACTCAGATCAATAACGGTAATATTACCTTTATTCTGCCCCAAACCAACAAATTCCCGTAATAAATCAACAAGTGTTTCAGAACTGTTACGCTTTTTAGGCTTTAACAGAAAATCATACCGGACATCATTAAAGCGGCTTTGCAAACGCACTAGAAATTCGTCAAATTGGCCGAATAAAGCACCCTGTACTTTCCCAAAATCTTTACGTTCTTCATTGGCATTTTTAAACTGCATATACATTTCAGCCAGTGAAAAAAAAATAGGTGTATCAATGGATAC
>JALXCS010000158.1 GCA_026990815.1 Methylomonas sp.
TTGGCGGCACATAACCTTCCGGCATTGTAAAACCTTCGCCAAACAGAAACTTCTCTCGCTCTTCCTCCAGAAATTTTCTGGCCTTTGGTTCAAAACTGGCAAGCTTATATTCATTAATTAACATGGTTTGCATCTTTAACCATTCTTCCCAAGCCTGCCTGGACACATTATCAAAAATATATTGTCCCTTTGGGCCTGGAAACGGTGGGTTTTCTAAGCCTTCCGCTTCGATACCCAATTTTATACACTGAACCAATCTCGCCATTTTTTCCTCGTCATCAAATATGTTCAATTAATCTCTTTATTGGTGTAGGCAGTCCCACTTTGACATTTTTTGCGCTATTGTCATACCAGATCGTTCTTCCTGCTTCAGCAATATAGTTTACAGGGTTTTGATGATTGATGATAATGGCAGAATAATTCAGATGGTAGTGTGAAAAGGTATGCCTTCTGAAAGAAAGTATTTTAAGCTTGTCAGTATTAATATTTTGCTTTTTACACCACCCCAAGATGCCTTCAACATCTGAAAATTCGGGAAAACTCCATAATCCACCCCAAATACCAACTGGAGCCCGCTTTTCTAAAAAGAGCTCCTTTTTGTCATTTTGTAATACAAGAAAAACACACTTTTTGGTAGGGATATGTTTTTTTGGCTTTGGCACTGGAAAGTCTTTTATCCGCCCCAGTTGTCTGGCTTTACAGGTTTCACTGACAGGGCATTTATAACAATGTGGATTACTTCGAATGCACACTGTCGCCCCTAAATCCATGATTGCTTGGGTATAGTCATCAGTATTCTTTTCAGGCGTAAAATAACGACTATATTCCCATAGCAACTTATTAGTTGCACTTTGTCCTGGCCAGCCTTCGATTGCCATGTACCGGCATAAAACCCTTTTAACATTGCCATCCAAAATGGCATGACTCTGTTTAAAAGCAATTGATAATATGGCCCCGGCAGTTGATTCGCCGATACCCGGCAATGCCATTAAGTCATTTTTTGTTTCTGGGAATCCATGTTCATTAATCATACCTGCCGCCTTGTGCAGATTTCTTGCTCTAGCATAATAACCCAAACCCGACCAGTGATGGAGAACCTCATCAAGTTGTGCGTTTGCCAATACCTCAACGGTTGGAAATTTTTCCGTAAACTGTTCAAAATAAGGGATGACTGTCGTTACCTGGGTTTGCTGTAACATAATCTCTGAAACCCAGACTCGATACGGCGTAACATTTCTTTGCCAGGGTAAGTCTTGGCGTCCGTATATTTCAAACCAATTTAATAAAGCAGTTTGGAACTGTTTTGGATTCATGCTTAATTTATTGAAGTAATTGCTTCAATAAATTTCCGACCTCTTTTCCCAGTTTTTTCTCTGCTTTATCAATAAGCTTTTGTTTTTCTTTTTCGGTAATTAATGATTTAAGGTCAAAAGTGTACACCAGTTGCTTGAGAGGTCCGGTTATTTGAATCCCTAATGTTCGTTTTACCTGGCCAGCCTCCGTTACTGATTTGTTTCGTTTCATTAACTTTGCTAAAACATGGTAATCTAGCTTCTCATCGAGCAAATTAAATGTGCCTTTACCTGAAACACGCAATCGCTTTGATTCAGCATAGAAATCGTCATTTTTTACTAAGCCGTTTTTGATCAAGGCACTGGCTTTAATAATAGAAAATTCAGTGTATTTTTTTGTTTCTGTAAAATCTTTATTTTTTAAAATAGCTTTTCCTTTTTTCACTATTTCCTGGAGATTAAAACCATATATTTTTCCATCCTTCAATACTACTGTGATATTACC
>JALXCS010000159.1 GCA_026990815.1 Methylomonas sp.
CACGATGCAACACTTCAAGGTGTTTAATCTCGTCGGCTGATAGCTGGTAATCATTCATGTCGTTATTATATTCGCTATCAATACAATACGTCATCTAGTTTATGTGCATTCTTGATCGCGAATAGTAGAAAAAGCTCTATTTTGTGAACTGTTTGAACACATTGTCAAAATTAATTTGTGCCTTGCAGGTTGTTTCTTTAAATAGATATGTTTCTGTGAAAAAGTCGCCTTGCTTGGCGTATTTCCCGTTTTCTAAATGATAAAGTTTTGCTTTGCATTCATCTGGATAGACGATGATGTAGTAAGGGGCTTTTTCGCTTTCGTAAATTTCGAATTTATATTTTTCATCTCTTTTCGCAGAAGATTTACTGATTATTTCTACAACAATTTCCGGTGTTTTGGTTATGAATTGGTCGTTGGGTTCATCACATATTAAGACCACATCAGGTTTTAAAACGGTATCGTTACTGATTTTCCAATCTTGTTCACTTAACACCAAGCATCTATCGCATTCTCCAATTGAATTTAATAATTCATTTAAAATTTTAGCAGCTAGTGCCTGATGCTTAATTTCAGGAGATGGGGCCATGGCTATTGGCATACCTGCTATCAATTCCCAGTTACCTTCCCATAGAAGATAATCATCGTAAGTGTAATGTTCTATCGTTTCATTAGTTATCATTGTATGGATTGCACTGAGTTTTTTGTGTAAATTGATTATAACCTATCTTTATAAGCTCTAATATAGGAAGCCTTGTCCAAAAAGAAATGAGTCTGAAAGAATCCTTATATTTCCAACATAAAATGAGCCTAAAAAACTTTTCTGTTCATAATCCACTGTATGGAAATGATTATGAACATCGACAAATTAACGCAAATAGAACAACTTGAATCCTTTTTGCAAGGCACACAGGCGATTGCTTATACCCTTCCCGGGAGTAAATCTGAGCGGTATCAGTATCAATTGATCCAAAGGGTACTTGTGAAATTCAATTACCTGTCTTGCACTAAAAAAGACAAGGGCATCTTTAACTGGTTTCTGGTTAAGCTTACAGGCTATTCGCGTCAGCAGATGACTCGCCTCATTTGCCAGTACAGAAAAACCGGTTATGTCAGATACCACCCCGCAACAGGCAATGGTTTTAACCGAAAATATACGCATCACGACATCCGACTGCTGGCAAACATCGATGAATTGCATGATACCCCATGTGGACATGCAGTGAAAAAGCTCATTGAACGTTCCTACCATGTCTACGGCGAACAGCAGTATCAAAACCTGGCAACCATTTCGGTTTCACATCTTTACAACCTCAGAGCCTCAAAGACTTACCAGATGCAGCGACGAGACTTTGAAAAAACCAAATCCAGAAAGGTCGCTATTGGTGAAAAAAGAAAACCACAAGCCAATGGAAAACCGGGCTATCTGCTGTCGATACCGTCCACCAGGGTAATCAGGATAAACAAAAAGGTGTTTACCATATTAATGTCGTTGAAGAGGTCACTCAGTTTGAAATGATGTTATCCGTTGAAAAAATCAGCGAGCATTTCCTGATTCCTGTGCTCGAGAAAATCCTGGGAACTTTTTCCTTTATCATCAAGGGATTTCATTCTGACCATGGTTCAGAATATATCAACAGACCGGTTGAAAAACTGTTGAACAAACTACTGATTGAGATGACTAAATACAGATCACGACAAACCAACGATAATGCGCTGGTGGAAGGCAAAAATGCCGCTGTAGTCAGAAAGATATTTGGTTAAGCCCACATTCCACAGAAATGGGC
>JALXCS010000160.1:0-17794 GCA_026990815.1 Methylomonas sp.
AACAAGTTTTAGCCCATGCTGGGCACACTAGGAACTAAATATATATTATTATATACTAATATACGCTATTTAAAATAGCAAAGCTTGCTCCGTTATTCTTCATAATCTCCAATATCTTCCTGTTCAAGCCATTTATATACCAGACCAGCCAAAATAGCGCCTGCGATTGGCGCAACCCAGAACAGCCACAATTGCGCCAAAGCCCAATCCCCCATAAAAACTGCAACTGCAGTACTTCGAGCAGGATTAACCGAGGTATTGGTGACAGGAAAACTGATTAAGTGAATCAGAGTCAAACCCAGACCAATTGCAACTGGGGCCAAAGCTTGCGGCGCACGTATATCTGTAGCGCCCAGAATGATAAATAAAAACATGAATGTCATGACGATTTCAGTTGTCAATGCGGTAACCACACCATATCCCCCTGGTGAATGGGCACCCATAACCATTAGATGCAAAACCAGCGCTGACATCAAATCCAGCTTGGCCTGATGCAATTACATATAAAATAGCAGCTCCAGTAATCCCTCCCAGAACTTGTGCACCAATATAAGGCCCTAATTGTTTTGCAGAAAACCTACCCCCCATCCATAGACCAACCGATACCGCCGGATTTAGATGGCAACCGGAAATATGCCCTATCGCAAAAGCCATTGTTAACACAGTCAAACCAAAGGCCAAAGCAACGCCTAACAAACCGATACCAACTTCAGGAAAAGCAGCAGCCAACACCGCACTGCCACATCCGCCTAGAACCAGCCAAAAGGTACCAATAAATTCCGTAACAAGTTTTCTTGCTATACTCATGATATTCGACCTGTTTTTATTGTTCTCAAAAAACTACACTCTAACATACAACTCAGTTGCTCAGCTGCGCAAAATAAGCTTGAAAATTTCTTTTACATCCTCCAATATGGAAAATTCAATTTAAAGGTTATAATGGTACGTTTGTATTTTCTTGATTAAGCAGGAATGTCATTCCCCCAAACAATACAATCGCCGCCCCCGCTCTTCTTACATCTGCAAAACACAAGATATTGTTTTTTTAGAGGAAATTTTTTTTCTGGCAAACAACTGCTGGAGCATGCCAACCATATTAACCATCTCCTTTCCGATAAAAAATTTTTCATTAACCTTTGTCATGATCGTTATTTTTTTGCTGTCACTTATCTTGCGGCTATTCTAGGCAATCGCTCAAACCTGCTTCCTCCCAACCAAGCGAAAATAACTCTTCAAACCTTATTGCAACAATATCCAGATAGCATTTGTATTTCTGACCGTACCGAACAGCTAAATCAAGATATTTTTCAAATCGATAAATCGTTTCCCGAAACTAGTTTTACGGCATATAGCAATTTTAACCCCGGACAGCTTGTCAGTGTTTCCTTCACTTCAGGCAGCACTGGTCAACCTAAAGCTATTTCCAAAACATGGAGGGAATTTCAAACAGGTGCAAAACTGGCGCTTCAACAACTGGAACTTGAAAATGAAAACCTGACAATAATCACAACTGTTCCACCACAACATATGTTTGGACTTGAAACTGGCTTGTTCTGGCCTTTGTTTTCCAAGCTAGTCGTAGAAAGTAATCGACCTTTTTTCCCAGAAGATATCAGAGAACAGCTGGAGCAAGCAAAAACCCCTTGTTTGCTGATTACTACCCCCAAACATTTGAAAAGCTGCGTAGATGCCAATTTGCAATGGCATAATGTGGACCGGATTCTCTGTTCAACCGCCCCTTTGTCTCTGAAGCTTGCGCAACAGGTTGAAGACTGTTTTAATGCTCCGCTCTACGAAATTTTTGGGAGTACCGAAACATTATCCTATGCCTCAAGACGGATAACCAACAATCCCAAATGGCAACCATATCAGGGAATCACAATTCGTCAGCAAGCAAAACAATTCTTAATTTCTGGCGGCCACCTAGAAAAACCAGTGCTTTTGAATGACCAGTTTCAACTTGAAGAAAATGGACAATTTAATGTCATTGGTCGATCAACAGACCTGATCAAAATTGCCGGAAAACGTGCTTCGCTGCTGCAATTAAATACTTTATTGCTAAATATAAAAGAGGTTGAAGATGGCATTTTTTTTACTACTGGAAAAGAACGTCTGGGGGCATTTGTAGTCAGCCAACTAACGAAAAAGCAAATCCTTGATGTCCTTAAACAATCAATTGACCCTGTTTTTTTGCCCCGACCATTATATTTTGTTAAGCAATTGCCGCGAAATGAAGTCGGCAAACTGGTGCAATCCCAACTTGAACCTTTGATCAAAAATTTTCAACGTGAAAAAAATAATTAGTAACCCCTATCTAATTACCCCAGCACATCCTTGCCTGGCTGGCCATTTTCCAGGAGACCCGATTGTACCCGGCGTAATGTTACTGGATTATGTTAATTTATTTATTAAACAACATTTCTCTGGGAGTACTATATGCAGGATTTCTCAAGCTAAATTTCATCAACCCTTAAGACCTGATGAGATATTTGTTATTCGCCTTGAACAAACCTGCTCTAATGGTTTTAAATTTGAATGCTTAAAACATGCTGAAAAAATAGCTTCTGGTAAATTATCAATTCATCAACCTCATGACTAACTCCTGGCACTCCCTTGGAGAAAAAAGCAATACCCTGGCTTTACGCTTAATCCGCTGGATCGCACTGAACTTGGGAAGGCCTGCCGCCAGACTACTACTTTATCCAATTACCCTGTATTACCTGATTTTTGCAACGGAACAACGCAAAGCTTCTTTAATTTATTTAAACCGGGTTCTAGATAAAAAACCAAGCTTGCTGGATGTCGCCAAACATATCCATTGCTTTGCTTCGACGATTCTGGACCGAGTTTATTTGCTCACGGGTCAATTTGACAAGCTGGATGTGACGTTTCCAAACGAAAACATGCCATTGAAATATTCTCAGCAAGGAACAGGTTGTATCCTGTTAGGCAGTCACATTGGCAGCTTTGAAGTATTACGCAGTTATGCGGTCAGAAAATGCCCCCTCCCCATCAAAATTCTGATGTATGAAGCACACAGCCCAATGATCCTCAAGATCCTTAACGCACTTAATCCTGATGTATCTAACATGGTCATTCCCATGGGCAAACCGGACAGCCTGCTTCAGGTTAAAGATGCAGTTGATGCAGGAAATGCAATAGGAATGCTTGGGGATCGTATTATGGAAATGGATAGCAATAAAACCGCACACTGCACTTTATTAGATGCAGAAATAGAACTGCCTTCTGCGCCGATCCTGATTGCAGCATCATTAAAAGTTCCTGTGATTGTTTTTTTCGGCATTTATCTGGGCGGCAATCGTTATCAAATCCATTTTGAACTACTTTCAGAAAACATTACGCTTGATCGAAACAACCGCCAACAGGATATTCAAAATTGGCTGCAAAAGTACGCTGACATCATGGAAAATCATATTAAACAAGCACCTTATAACTGGTTCAATTTTTATGACTATTGGCAAGAAGATCAAGAAAGCGGAAATTGAAACGCTGATTCCCCATAATGGCAAAATGTGCCTGATTGATCAGGTTGACTTTTGGGATATTGAAACGATTTCTTGCAGCACCCGTAGTCACCAACAACCAGATCATCCTCTTCGTATAAATGGCCAACTATCATCAATCCATCTACTTGAATATGGCGCCCAAACCATTGCAATTCACGGTGGCTTGTTGCGAAAAGAAAAAACACCGGGGTTTTTGGCGGCCATCCGAAATGCAGAATTTTTTATTGACCGTATAGACAACCTCGCATTTCAAATTTATATCAATGCCACAGCAGAAATCAAGACTGAAACTGGGGCTGTTTATGAATTTGTCATTTCTGCTGAGGACAAAACAATACTTACAGCCCGGGCGACAGTAATCAATATCTAAATGGCTGTTTATACTACTGTGACCCAACCTCAACTTAAGGCTTTCCTAAAAAACTACCGACTGGGACAACTTGTAGGTTTTGAAGGCATAAAGGATGGTATCGATAATTCAAATTACGTTGTTACCACAATACAAGGGAACTATATTCTCACCCTGTTTGAGAAATTGCCACCGGAACAGATACAAGACTATCTAAAATTATTACTTTATCTCAAAAAACATAATATTACTTGTCCCAACCCAATAGCCAACAACCGGTCTGATTTACTTGCTTTATTAAATAAAAAGCCCGCTGTGTTATTTTCTTTTCTGAATGGTGCAGCAGTGACAGAACCAGGCATTGAACACTGCCAGGCAATCGGTGAGCTACTAGCCAAAATGCATCTAAGTACCCAAAATTATACTTTTCCGATACAAAACAACCATGATTTAAATTGGTGTAAACACACATTTTCCAAAATCCAAAAACAGCTTGGCAAAGATGATTGTAATATTCTTGAAGATGAAATTAATTTTCAGATAGCATACCAATGTCCTGCTTTACCCAATGGTATAATTCATGGTGATTTATTCCAGGATAATGTTTTTTTTCAGGACAATAAAATCAGTGGCATTTTAGATTTTTACGATGCCTGCACCGATGTTTATTTACTGGATATTGCAATCACCATCAATGACTGGTGTCTCGAAAAAAAACAGATAAATGCCGAAAAGGTTAATAATTTGCTCTCCAGTTATGAAAAAATCCGGCCTTTATCTGAATTTGAAAAACAAAATATGACTGCTTTTCTAAGGCTTGCAGCTCTCCGCTTCTGGCTTTCCAGACTGAGTCACCAACTTAGCCCAAGAAACGGTGAACTAACCCAAACCAAAAATCCATTGGTTTTTAAAAAAATTCTGCTACAACACCGGCAATGAAACACGGCGGCAATATTTATCAGTTTGCAAAAAAACTCAACTGCAAACCGGAAGAGATTATTGATTTTTCTGCCAACATTAACCCAAGACAAGCTGTAGATCTAAAATCATTACTCAATGTGCCGCTTGCCCCGTATGCTGACCCGGAATATTCCAGTTTAAAAAAAGCCTTAAAACAGCGCTATCAATACAGTGATGATGTGGAATGCGAAGTCTTTAATGGCGCCAGCGCCGCCATTTTTTCCCTGCTCCGCTGGCTGAAACCAAAGCACCTGGTTTTGTACAATCCCTTGTATGGAGAATATGAACAAATCGCCAAAAAAATCGGCAGCAATATTCAACACATTAACCGATTTACCGACCTAAACACTGACTTTCCAGATAACAGCACGGTTGTATTCGTCAATCCTTCAACGCCAGATGGTAAACTTTATAACCTGGATGAACTACTGGTAGAATGGCAGCAAAAATCATGTACCATTCTTATTGATGAATCCTTTCTGGATTTTTGCGATGCCGAATCCACATCCCGACACATTCCACAATATGACAAGCTGTTCATCATTAAATCCCTGAGCAAATTCTATGGTTGCGCGGGAATCCGCGTTGGTTTCATTTTAGCCACAAAAGAAAAAATACCGGCAATCAAAGAATTTGAACCGGCCTGGAAAATTTCCAGTTTCGATATGGAGTACATACAGAAAGCGCTGACTAATCAGGCGTTCACCAAACAAACCATAGAAAAAACCAACAACAACAGAAAACTACTTTTTCAGGTGTTACAAAATTCGGGTTCATTTAAAACAATTTATCAAGGACAAGCGAATTTTCTGTTAACACAATTAAAAAATATCAATGGCTATCAATTACAAGCACAACTTGAATCCGCCCCAATATTAATTAGAATTTGTGATAATTTCGCCGATCTGGATAAATGGCATGTCAGGTTTGCAGTAAAAGATGAAAAGTCAATAAATCATCTGGCAAAATATCTTGTTTAGGAGACTGTCGGGATAGGGTTCGTTGTGATTTTAGGAATTACAACTACTGGAGGAACATTCAATGATAATTATCTTTGAAAATGAAATCATCAGAATAGAAGCCGAAGAATCTGAAATTCCCTGGCTGAAAATCTTTACTCAAGAGCCTTATAAGGAAATGAGTCATGTTCCTCCCGATGTCAGACAGGAAATTTATACAATGTTGGACGAAATTGAAAAACAGATGTTGACTTACTACAAACCGGAAAAAATCAATATTTGTAGCTTTGGAAATTATTTGCCGGAAGTTCACTGGCATATTATGGCACGTTTTAAAGAAGACAGCTTCTTTCCCGAAAGTATGTGGGGAAAGAAACAGAGAGAGGGAAATTTATCATTGCCCAGTTTCAAAATATTTTGTAGAAACCTGATAGAAAAACTTTAAAGCAGGGTCAACACCAAATCTTTTCAGCAATTGCTAAAATTATATTTCGTTAAGGAATTAAGCTGAAACTGCTACAATCATTCACATTTTAAACAGCAAGCACGATATTTAATATGACTGACTATCCCGAAAAAACCTGTAAAATCGACCGCCTGGTTCGCCATCCAAAACTGGTTGCAGCCGCCATTGCTGGACAAAAAACTCAACAACGGCGAGATGGCGTTTATGGCTGGCCCGGCGAAACCTTTGAACTGGATGGCGTGGCTTTTGAGATCACTGGACTGGAACGAAAAACACTGGCTGACATGAGCGATGATGATGCCAGGGCAGAAGGTTATCCTGATCTTGAGGCTTACAAACAACTCATATTAAAAATGCATCCCGGTATGACCTGGAATGGGAATGCTAAAGTCTGGGTTCATCATTTTAAAAGGGAATGATGAAATCTGATCAAGTTATTATTCAGCAAACCAGGAATTGGGTATTGACTGCTGTTATTGACTTGAATTTTTGTCCCTTTGCCCAGAAGGAATTTGAACAAGAGACCATCTATTATTGTGTGGTTCAGGAAAAGACCATGGAAGGAAGTCTGGAATCTTTAATGATTGAGTGCAAACGTCTCGATCAAAACCAGAATATCGCCACCAGTTTGTTGATTTATCCTGAGCAATGGCAGAATTTTGATAATTTTCTTGACTATCTGGCTATCGCCAACGATTTGCTTGACAGTCAAAAATATCAAGGCATTTATCAATTAGCCAGTTTTCATCCTGATTACCGGTTTGCTGGCGAAGCGGAAAACGACCCTGCCAATTACACCAATCGCTCACCTTATCCGATGCTGCATTTAATTCGTGAAGACCAAATGGAACAAGCATTGTTAAACTATCCTGATCCCGAGCAAATTCCGGAAAATAATATTCAGAAAGCCCGAAAACTGGGCGAAGAACATTTCATTGCGCTGCTTTCAGCCTGCAAAAAATAATCAATGTATCCACTTGCTGTACTAGGCACCAGTTCTGATGCCGGTAAAACTTCACTGGTGATGGCTTTATGCCGGATTTTTTCAGATCAGGACATTCGTGTTGCCCCTTTTAAAGCTCAAAACGTCTCCAATAATTCTGCTGTTACCAAAGAAAACCGGGAAATCTCCAGAGCGCAATGTTTACAGGCTGAAGCGGCGCGCATTGAGCCAAGCTTTATGCTCAATCCGGTATTGTTAAAATCTCATGGAAACGGGGCTGTGCAGGTTATTGTTAATGGTGAAGTTTATAAAAACCAGTCAATCTTGGAGTATTACAAGGAAATTGAACATTTGCAGCACCAGGTCAAACAATCATTTTCCAGCCTGCAAACCCAATATGATTTGATTATTGCTGAAGGTGCAGGATCACCCGTAGAACTTAATTTACTTCATAAAGATTTGTCCAACACCTTTGTCGCCAAAACCTTCAATACTAAAAATATTCTGGTTGCCGATATTGAACGCGGCGGTGTTTTCGCCAGTATTTATGGCACACTGGAACTACTCGATCCATTGATGCGCAAAAATTTGATTGGCGTCGTTATCAATAAATTTCGCGGTGATCGTCAGTTTTTTGTTGAAGGTGAAAAAATCATCAAGGAACGATTCGGAGTTCCGGTTCTGGGGGTTATTCCTTTCCAACCCTTAAATATTGACATGGAGGATTCGCAATCTTTACAAAACTATCAGCAGCGGCAAAGCAATATCAAAATTCACCTTGCCGTTATCGTCTATCCCGGCCTGAGTAATTACAATGATCTGGATGCTTTAATGGCGGATGATGAAATTGTTGTTGAGTTGATTCATTCATTCCAGAACCTGGAAAATTTTGATGCTGTGATACTGCCTGGCAGTAAAACCGTAATTCAAGATTTACAATGGTTAAAACAACTAGGTTTGTTTGAAGAAATTCACAGGTTTGGCAAACCTGTTTTTGGTATCTGTGGCGGCTATCAAATGCTCTGCCAATCTCTTCATGATCCTGACTGTATTGAGTACCCTGCCCCCATCACTGAATCCGGATTTAGTTTTATTGATGACGAAGTCACTTATACAAATCCTAAAATACTACGCCAAGGGAAATATCCGCTGTTTTCTTGTACGAATATTGCTGGCTATGAAATTCATTGTGGACAAATGAAAAACTATCCTTTGTATTATCAAAAAGGCAGAATAGCCGGCACTCATGTTCATGGTATTTTTGATCACAATAATTTTCGCCGTGATTATTTTGCAGCAATTTGTCCTGATTACCTGGGCTTTAATTATCAAGCTTATCGGGAATCACAAATTCAGGATTTCACCGACATGGTCACACGAAACCTAAATGTAAAAGCAATTCTGAAAGCGCTCAATCCAAATTAATGTACCTTGAACTGGCATTTTTTGCCTATTTGATCGACTTATTGTTCGGTGAACTTCCCATTAAACACCCGGTTATCTGGATGGGCGATTATATTTCAGCATTTGAGCAGCGCTTTTACAGTAACCGGGTCATGCCGGGTGCTGTTTTGGCCATTAGCCTAATTTTGCTGACGTTATTAATCAGCATGTTATTAGTCTATTGCAGCTATTTTTTGCCCTCCTGGTTATCTTTGCTAGCTCTTTCTGTTTTTGCTTCAACGGGATTGGCAATGAATATGTTGCATCAAAGCGTTGCTGCAATTTTGACGGCTGAAAACCCAGCCTTGAAAATAAGTTATCTGGTCAGCCGGGATACCCATAACATGACTGAAACGGATATCTACAAAGCAGCGCTTGAAACCTGGACAGAAAATCTCAGCGATGGTGTGATTGCTCCGTTATTTTATCTAGTATTGTTTGGCCTGCCTGGTATCGCTGTTTACAAAGCAATCAACACGCTGGATTCCATGATCGGTTACAAAACCCCACACTATTTTTATTTTGGAAAAGTAGCGGCCAAACTGGATGATGTAGCCAATTTCATTCCAGCACGAATAACAGCACTTTTGATAATTGTGCTAGCTGAAAACAAAGCCCTGGCCTGGCAATGTTGCTGGCGTGACGGTAACAAGCTGGAAAGCCCGAATGCTGGTTTACCTATCGCTGCTCTAGCTGGTGATCTAGGTATTCAACTAGGTGGCGATGCACGCTATCACGGAAAAATAAAACACAAACCTGTTTTAGGAACCGATATTAACCCTGTAAATAAAACTACATTAACTCAAGGGTTAAAAATAAAAACACCGATTGATGTAGCCCTTTTATCCTTTTTGCTAACCGCAAGCCTGATATTATAAACTTGGTAAATAATAAAACCACGAAGGGTCAATAGCTTCGCATTTTCCCCTTTCACAACAATCAATGATAAACTTCGCTATTCTAGACTACCGATACATTGACTACAAATTGTGTGCTTATTTTTTTGTTAATACTGATTTCGTTCAACTGCTGTTTGAATTGCTTCAGATTGGGGAATCGTTGCACAACCTATTTGCAGCAATATGACGCCGACATTAAATAATAATTTTTTCATTTTTACCCCTTTTCTAATACATTACTTTTATATTCCGCGATTTGTCCAATAAATGGCGGATGACGCTGTTCTAACCCAACCAATGATTTCAACAAGCATTATGGAATGACAAAATCAAATTTCCCGACGTTCACGAATTCTTCGATAAAAATTCAATACTTCAGCATCCAGATTTTCCGGAAACGCCGTCAACACTTCAGCGCCAGACTGTAGCAGTTTATTCCGAGTTAACTTCCGGCCTCGGTAATATTCCAGTGCAGCAAAATTCTGGTAAGGAGCAAACCAGCCTTGACCAGACTGTGCAAGCAAATTGTTGATACCCGTGTCATCAACCGAAGCTATAACAACATGATGCTTGTCTTGTAATAATTGGACCGACTGTATTAACTGGGTAGCCGCTTCTGCCTGTTCCATTTCAGTCAGAAATATGACCAGACTGCGGCGTTTAAGAAAATGCTTTAATTCCAGTGCAACTGCTAACGGATTCGACTCTTCAGCCACACCATCAAGATCAGTTAAAAGTTGTCGTGTCTTTTGAACCGCAGAAACCCCTCCTGACAAAGGTAAATGAGCAATGGTTTTATCGGCATAGGCTATACATGCCACTTGATCTTGATTTTGCACCGCAAATTCTGTCAGGCGTGAAGTGATATTAACATAATGATGAATCCTATCCATTAAACCACATTGAATCATACTCGCTCTGCCACAATCCAGCAGAATAGCAATTTCAAGCCGCTGCTGTTTACTAAACACTCGAACCACTGTTTTGTGTCTGCGTGCACTGGCTTTCCAGTCAATACTATGCAAAGGATCACCATACTGATAATCACGCAAATTGAGCAATTCAAACCCGCTTCCTGTCCGGTGACGAATATTTCTCGCTCCTGCCATTGTCTGTTGGCCGGGTACAGTGACATTATGTTTTAACATGGCAGGTTCAATTTTGAATTTGACTGACGCTTCAATGTCATGTCGCCACCAGATCAATCCGAACCGGCCCAGCACCCGAACATAAATCTTACCCAATGAGGCTTCCCCCAACGCAACTGGAATAACCGAACATGATTTTTCCATTGATTTTCCAGCGGCGACAGTCCAGCTTTGTAGATTTTGATCTGCTTCCAGTGACTCTGGATAATCTATCTGACTATCCAAGAATAAAGTATAACGCCCATGATTAATGACCGTTTGATGATACTGTGAAGGCACTCCAAGAAATAATCGGGAAGTAATTTCTCTTTTTATAGAAAACCGTTTGTCGGTTTGCACTCGCTCCCAAACAATAAACAGCAATAAAATGATGGCTGGCAATCGCCAAATACCCTGTAATGGCTGCCCCGCCCAGAAACCCGCGATAGCCAACAAAATTATCAGGCTCACCAGAATCAAAGCCCGACCTGACAAAGACATCTCAGGCTACTTCCAGATCACGAGGAACGACCACTTGAGATTCAATTTCCTGATAGATTTGTAATGTATCCATGCCTTCCAGCATGGCTTCTGAGGTTAATAACAAACGATGTCTCACAACAAAAGGGGCAACTCGTTTTATATCGTCCGGCGTTACATATTCGCGCTGATGGATTGCCGCTTCTACTCTGGCGCAACGCATAACCGCCAAGGCGCCACGCGGAGACATGCCCAGTGATAACCTTGGATGTTCGCGGCTAATTTTTGCTATGCTTGCAACATAATGATACAAGGAGTCTGCTACATAGACTTGAGCTGCATCATTTTGTGATGATGCTATCAGGCCTTCTGGCAAAGCCTGCAAACCCGTTATCTCCCGGGTATGTCCACCGCCAGGCCGGTCATATTTTTTCAGTACCGATATTTCTGTTTCAATCGCAGGATATTTCATTTCCAGCCGCATCAGGAAACGGTCAAGTTGTGATTCCAGCAATGGGTAAACACCTTCAAAATCTAACGGATTTTGTGAGGCAATCACAAAGAAACCTTCAGGTAACTGATAGGTTTTTCTGTCCAGGGTAATCCGGTTTTCCTCCATCGCTTGCAACAATGCTGATTGGGTTTTCGGACCTGTCCGGTTGATTTCATCCATCAATACAACTTTGTTAAACAAAGGACCCGGCAACAACTCAAATTGTCTTTTTTCATTGTTATAGACATGAATGCCCGTCATATCCGAAGGCATCAAATCAGCAGTTCCCTGTATCCGGCCAAATTCTCCGCCCAACAATTGTGCCAGTGATTTTGATAACAAGGTTTTACCCAGTCCCGGCGCTCCTTCCAGTAATACATGTCCCTGAGCAATCAGTGCAATACTCAAGCCATGCAGAATATCATCCATTCCAAAAAGCACTTTTCCCAGTTGTTCATTGATTATTTTATTCAGTTGCGCTGCGTTGTTCATAACAAAATTTGTTTCCTGATTTGAATAATGGTTTGTGATAATACTGATAATGAAACCGACTGTTTTTGTTGCTCGTTTTGTAACAATGTCAGTAATGAAGGATCAAGCCCGGGATGCTCCTGTAACCATTCCCAGGCTTCCCGATCGCTTGATAAATGCCAACGATAGCGAATATCCCTGATTAACCTGCGTGATAATTCTTTGCCAAGCGTTTTTTTACCGATACGATTAGAAAAAAATCCGGCCATGGCATTGACATAATCTACCGATGAAGGCCTGATTTTTTTTGCATGAACCGGCGCCAATCGTTGACTGTAACCAAAAACATAAAACAGCCACAGTAAAAATATCAACCCCAAGGTCTTGTGTAACCGCGCGTCTGCAAAAAACTGGTCTGGATCATATAGATCTGACAAGCCAAAATGATAGTCATCAAAAATGACTGTGCCATTTTTACCCAGATATTGTGCAATGATATTGGAGAATAAAACTGCATTGTCAGCTTTGTTCAGGGTTTGGTTGTTAAAAAGATCAGGCGCCAGACTCAAGATAACTTGCCCGAATTGTGCTTGTAATACCCAAAATATAGTGACCTCTTGCTGGTCTTGTATTGACAACAAACGGAATCCCAATTTGTCCTCATCTGTCCAGACAAGCCACCTGGTATCTAAAAGTGCCGGTGTTATCTTGCCTGAAATCGAATCCACTCCAGTCAGCAAAGAATGTCTGGAAAGTGGATGAAATAAAGTTTGCCCGGGATTTAACGATTCAATATTCTGCTTCAGATTATCAATCGTTTGCTTGAAACTATTATGGCGCTCTGTTTCCTGCTCTTCAATTCCGGTGTTTGTTTCTGACTCAATCCACCAGCCAAAATTAGCCAGTAATGTATTGACCTGACAAAAGCAATCATCATGATTAGCCCAATCAGGAAGGTAATATCCCGCTCCCAGTACCAGCACGGTATTGCCTCGAGCCAGCCAGTCTTGTAACGCTTGCCATTCTGACTCCAGTACTTTCCGGTTAAAAGGACTGCTTACAGCCAAAATATTTCCAGTTTCTGTTAAATTGTTATTTTGCTCCAGATCAGTAAATTTCTTTCTTAAGCTTGAAACCCTGACTTTATTAATCTGCAACCATTGATATAACCCCATCAATCCATGTGAACCTCTGTCTTTGGTAGTCGGCAAGGAAATTTTTTTTCCGGGTGTTTGAGGTGGCGTAAGCAGAAACAGGGTCAGCAAAAAAGCTGCCAGCGCAAACACTAACGTCAATAATCTATCTTTCATGTCGCTAAACGCTTAACCAGCAATACCATTCAGAACTAAACTGATGTTGGATATAGTATTTTCTGTGCATACTCCCAACTTCGCTTTAATTTCTGTTCTGTAGCTTCAACACCGCCATAAAGAACTGGCTCTACCTCATCCAGTAACGATGAAAACGGTTTGTCGCTGGGTGAATGATGTTGTTGCAGATTTTGTTTGAGTTCCTGATTGGTCAAAACCTTATTCGCGGGCAAATAACCTTGGTCAACCAAATGAGCAATGACTGTCTTGAACAAACACGGTAGTTGTTTGTGCGGTTCCAATTGTCTTATTTCTTCTATTGATATTGGTTTTTCACCATCTGTATTCCTGTCATCGAACACCAAGTTGTTGGTCTTTTTACCTGACTTTTTTCTGGAAAATACACCGGCAATTGATAATTCCCTTATTACCAACGTGCCGCTTAGCAGGATGATGAAAGTAAAAGCACCATACATGATTATTTTGGCGGTTTTTTCAGAAGGCGTTATTCTTTCCAAAAACTGCACCAGCCAGTTAAATTCCAGTTCATGATTTTCAGGTTTGAAATTCTTCAACCATCCTAGAAATTGCCGCCACAAACTGTTACTTTGGTCTTGTTGATCTTTAACATAGATTTCTGCCAGTAAATTGCCCAGGGCAGTACGATCCAAATTTACCCGCTTATCAGTTGTCTGTATTGAAGTATCGAGAAACTGTAATTGTGATCGGCTAAATTGCTCCGGTAAAGAACCAGCCATGGTGTCAATCAGATCACTCTCCCAAAGCCGATGAAAAAACTCCGGACATTCGACCTGTATTAACTCCTGATTTGGTTGCTGGTCAATACTCCTGGATACACATTCACTGTCCTGATTTCGAGCAAAAGTGTATTGATTAAATAATAATACCAGACATATCAATAGTTTTCCTGATCTTGATAACCTCATTGCAATAATTTAGCAGCTTGATTAATTACCCATATCTGTCATTCTGGCTTCGAGATCGCTTCCAGTTTTTCTCAATTTAAGATCATGATATTGAACATAGCCTAGAACATAAAAATACTGGTAAAAAATACCGGAAAGCAAATTGAAAATCGCCTCAAACCCGTAACTAATATAATTATCCGAGTCAAACACCTCCAGAAAACCTGCTACTGCACCCAGCCCGAAAACAGCTATTAATGCAATAACACCTGGAACCGTAAAAACACCAGCTGTCCGCCACCAGTCTTTCCAAACCAGTTTATGGCTGGCCTTCAAAGATTGATAGGCTGACTTGTCTTCCAAAACAATAAAATAAGCATAGAAAAAAAGCGATAGTGACAAAATCAAACCCGGAATTATTAAAGCAATGATGCCTAACAGTACCGCGATTGAATATAAAACTACCGCAAACAACATAACAGGAAATTTTTTCAATCCTATTCCTAATGCTTCACTAAAACTTGCGTCACCTCCTTGGGCAATATCATCTATCCGATAAATCAGTGCTCCGTAGAACCAGAAGGATAATGAAAACCCGATAGCCACCAATCCAATCATTAAAACAGCCCACTGCCCATCAACAGAAGTACCGGGCTCAATCAATCCTTCTACATGCAATGAAGTCATTATTCCAATCACGGCAGATATCGACCCAAGCAACAAACCAAAGCCGATGGTTTTTTTAAAACTGATTTTGAACAATTTAAAACTCTCATCCAATATTTTAGCGATACTAACAGGTTCTTCTGGTAACAAGCTCATCAGGGGACTCCTTATCCAAATTTCAGAAACATTTTTCAAAGTCTAGTGTAAAAACAAATATTTATCAAAACATTGAATTCTTGAACAGGTTCTAATGACGAAACTATTGGTTCCCAAATTCAGTCCTTACTTTTATACTTGAACTCAAACTAGCGAACATTTTTAATAGACCACTTTTTGCCTGGCAACACTTTTAATATGAGAATTCTAATTATTGAGGATGAGGAAAAAACGGCCGCTTTTCTCTCCAAGGGATTAAAAGAAAATAGCTTTTCTGTGGACGTGGCAAAAAATGGTGTTGATGGACTAAATGCGCTGGAATTCGGTGGTTATGATTTAGTCATTCTGGATGTTATGTTGCCTTTGCTTGATGGCTGGTCGGTATTGGCCGCATTGCGCAGCAAAGATATTCAAACGCGAATATTATTGTTGACTGCCAGAGATGAAGTAGAAGATCGCGTAAAAGGGCTGGAACTTGGTGCTGATGATTATTTGGTCAAGCCTTTTGCTTTTTCGGAGTTATTGGCAAGAATTCGTACCCTTTTGCGTCGGGGTGCTGTGGTCGAGCAACAAGTCCTTAAATTTGCTGACCTAGAAATTGACACCGTCAAGCATCGTGTCACAAGAGGCGGAAAACGAATTGATCTAACGCCAAAAGAACTTCAGTTACTTGCTTTAATGGCTCGCCGCCCTGGTGAAGTCTTGTCCCGGACAGTGATTGCTGAACAAGTTTGGGATATGAACTTTGACAGTGATACCAATGTTGTCGATGTCGCCATCAGGCGCCTACGAAACAAGGTTGACGACCCTTTTGATATGAAATTGATTCGTACTGTCCGTGGCGTAGGTTATGTGTTTGAGTGGAATGAATAAATCTCTCACCCGCTTGTCCCTGGCAGGAAAATTAGCAATCCATTATGCCATTACAACATTTGCTGTCTTAGTCATTGCTTCAGGAATTTTATATTGGTCAGTTCTAGATCATCTAGAACGGGAACACCAAAATCTGCTTACCTCAAAAATCACTGACTTAAAGAAATATTTTAATACTTCATCTAATTTTGGTGAAGAATTGCAGGAATTAATTGATATTGAGCACCACCATTCACAAATGCCCCATTCATCTGCTATCCATCCAGGAGTTCCTCATCATGTGTTTGTACGGATTCTTAATGCCCAGGGTGAGCTTTTACTGCAATCCGGCATGATGCAACCTCTACCAAAAACGCTTAAGTTCCCTGCGGCCAATGACTTTGAGGAGAATATCGCAGTAATCAAACAGAAATTAACCAATAATCACCAATATTTGCTTGGCAGCGCCTGGGCACAAACAAATTACCAGGAGCAAGCCAAAAAAATCCTACTTCAATGTATGCTTGAATTAGCGCCGGATGAAACATTATTATCAGAATACCAGCACACGCTTTTCGGAGTGCTTGCTTTTGGTGTTTTTGCTTCTGCATTGGCTGGTTTTTGGATAACCCGCCGAGGTTTACAACCTTTGCACCAAATTACCAACGCCATCCAAACAATTAACGCACAACAGTTAAATGAACGAGTTGGATCAAAAAACTGGCCGCATGAAATTGCTTTACTAGCGGATAGTTTTGACCAAATGCTGGCTAGACTGGATCAATCATTTGGCCAGTTATCTCGTTTTTCAGCAGATTTAGCGCATGAATTACGAACACCGATAAATAATCTTATGGGAGAAACCGAAGTAGCCTTGTCCCGTGAGCGAAATACTGAAGAATATTGCCAAATTCTGGAATCAAATATTGAAGAATGTTCCCGGATTGCCAGAATGATTGATGAGTTGTTGTTTTTGGCCCGGGCGGAAGACCCAAAAACTGAAATTAATTGTCAGTATCTCTCTGTTGAAAATGAATTCCGGGCTGTTCTGGCATTTTATGAGAGCATAGCTGCCGAACATCATCTTGAAATAAACTATCAAGCCAATCAAATTGTTGTTTATGCTGATCAACGCCTGTTACGCCGGGTACTAACCAATTTGGTTTCAAATGCCATCCGTTACACGCCAGAAGCAGGGCTGGTAACGCTGTTTGCAGAAACAATGCCAAACCATTCAATAAAAATTTCTGTCAGTGATAATGGTATTGGCATTCCACAAGATCAACTGCCTCATATTTTTGATCGTTTCTATCGGGTGGATAAATCTCGTCATCGGGATACCCAGGGGACCGGGCTTGGTTTGGCTATTGTTAAATCAATTATGCATTTACATGGCGGTACAGTTCTAGCTCGAAACAGGCAACCACATGGAACTCTGCTCGAGTTGATTTTTCCTTCCTCTGAAAAATGACAAAATTGTAATGTTTTTGTCATCTTGTTGTTTGTAACAGAACATTAAAATATCCTTCAAGACAAGTTAGCAGAGGGTATAAAAATGACCGTCCATCGACATCTTATATTTATTTCATTCAAAAATAGCCCTTTTGTTGCCGATTGCGGTTAACCAGAATCAACTGCGGAAACAATTAACTTTTTCAAGGAAGTGCTGACAAAATTTTTTCGTCATTCTAACCAACGGAAGGAATCTTGAAATGACACAATAATCTGATCTTCCTTAATAAGGTAATGACTTAATAAGTTAAATAA
>JALXCS010000160.1:17804-20146 GCA_026990815.1 Methylomonas sp.
ACTATGAACAACGACACCTCAAGAATCCCCTTTTTAGCTTTAACTTTGATTGTTAGTTCCGTCAGCTATGCCCACAAACAACTGCTAGAAGGTGGAGAGGAAATCAAGGCCGCCCATGAAGAACTCAATAAAGCCCCGCCCGAACTGTTAGATGCTCTGATTGTCACAGGACGATCCGATACTCAAATTGGAATCGCCGATAGTGCTTCTCAAGGGAATATAGGTCAGGAACAACTAAAATTTCGCCCTATCAGTCGCCCTGGTGAGGTTTTGGAAACGATACCCGGTATGATTGCTTCCCAACATAGCGGCGAAGGCAAAGCCAATCAGTATTATCTGCGAGGATTTAATCTGGATCACGGTACTGATTTTCTAACAGAAATTGATGGAGTACCCATCAATTTAACAACGCATTCTCATGGACAGGGCTGGATGGATACCAACTTTCTGATTCCAGAATTAATTGAAACAGTTGCTTTCAAAAAAGGAAACTATTACGCAGAGCTGGGTGATTTTTCAAGCACCGGTGGAGCCAATATCAAATATTTCAAAAATTTGCCTGAAACAACAGTTAAATTTACTGGCGGCATGTTCGATAAATATCGTGGCCTGTTAATGGGCTCGACAGAAATTGCTGGGGGTAATTTGCTGTATGCGGGTGAAGTTGTCTATAAGGATGGTCCCTGGAAAGTTGGAAATGACTATTTAAAATTTAACGGGGTTTTGCGTTTCAGCAAGGAATATGGAGATTCAGGTTGGAGTATTACTGCGATGGCATCAAAAGCAGACTGGAATGCTACCGATCAAATTCCAGCCAGAGCGGTAAGAAAAGGTATTATTGATCGCTTTGAAAGCATTGATCCAACGGATGGTGGTTCCAGTCGTCGCTATAGTGTAACGGGTGAATGGCATAGGGAAACAGCTACTGGCGCCAGTCAGCTGATGGTTTATGGACTCTATTCACGATTAGCCTTGTTTTCCAATTTCACTTATTTTTTGAATGACCCCATTAATGGCGACCAGTTTACTCAGCCTGATGAACGCTGGCAAGTCGGTGCCAAAGCTAGCCATACCTTTTATCACCTAATTGGTAAAGCCGAATCAGAAACCACAATTGGTTTGCAAATTCGAAATGATAATATTCAAAACGGATTGTTTTTAACTAAACAGCGACGAATTATATCAACGGTTAGAAAGGATGATACCTGGATAACTAGTGCCGCTATTTATTTTGACAATAAAACCCGATGGACCGATTGGTTGCGAACAAATATCGGGGTAAGATTTGATGGCTTTCGTTTTGAAGTTACTAACAGTAATATTGCCCAAAATAATGGTGAAGTCTACGATGGTTTGGTCAGTCCAAAACTTGGCATTATTTTGGGACCCTGGGCAGACACTGAGCTTTATTTAAATGGTGGCATGGGATACCACAGTAATGATGGTCGTGGAATTAATACCAAGATTGATCCTGATACCAAACAAAGAGTATCACCAGCAAAACCACTTTCTCGAACTTATGGCGCTGAAATCGGAATGCGTACCACCTGGATTACAGGCTTACAAAGTACACTGGCGTTTTGGTGGCTCGATATTGATTCTGAACTGGTATTCAGTGGTGATGCCGGAACTACGGAAATCGGACGTGCAAGCAGACGTTATGGTATTGAAATTACCAACTATTATTCACCTACCGATTGGCTGACTTTTGATCTGGATTTCAGTTATTCAAAAGCTCGGTTCCGGGGTGATGCTCCGGAAGGAAATTTTATCCCAGGCTCAATCGAAACTGTTATTGCCGCTGGCGCTACTGTTCATGACTTTCACGGTTTCTTTGGTGGCCCCAGACTGCGATTTTTTGGTCCCCGTCCATTAATAGAAGATAACAGCGTACGTTCAGAAAGCACCATTCTCTTATCTGCTTTAATCGGTTACAAGTTCAACAAAACCTGGACAATCCAGGCTGAAGTTTTCAACATACTGAATCGTAAAGACAGCGCGATTGACTATTACTATACCTCACGCCTGCCGGGTGAAGCAGCGGAGGGTGTTGATGATATTCATTTTCATCCTACTGAACCAATTAATGCTCAAATTACATTGACGGCACGATTTTAATAATGGTCTATTTTTGATGAACCAGGTTTTTATTCAGATAGCGGATGAAAAAATAGCCTGTAGCACTCCCCCAAATCATTGTGTAAAAATCATAAATCAACATTTCGAAATTAAAATTATTTACGTTGCGAAAATAATCAAACACTATATCAACCATAAACAAAAAGATAATGATAACAATAGCATATTTAATTTTTAGTTTATGCCAATACCAAACCCAGATG
>JALXCS010000160.1:20156-20612 GCA_026990815.1 Methylomonas sp.
AAGGAAACTAAGAAAAAAACTTAAAAAAATATGCAGAAACATTATCATTTAAAAAGCATTAATGTGAAATGTAATATTTAATAAATAAAATGGAATTAATCCAATAATCAAACTAGTAAGCATTTTTTTCATTGTGTTACAACTTTTTTTACGATTAATATTTTAAAAAACTGATCTCACATAGGAATAATGATAGCTTCACTATTCTTCTCTCCTAGCAATTTGTTCTCGTTTTCCAGAGACATTGGTTTTCAGTAAGTTAATTACGATGGATCAAATCTTATTGTACTCAAAAAGTTCCTTGAACCTAATTTAATTCAATTAACGCTGTATAATATGCTTGCTGTACTAATAGGGTATAGCTACATTATGATGTAAGTTAGCAATGGACAGCACCATATTGACTGACTTTATCCCAAAACTGCTCCCATCGATTCGAACGCTCCAGGGTTCTCA
>JALXCS010000161.1 GCA_026990815.1 Methylomonas sp.
CCTCCTCCATCACCGCCGCCGCCATCACCGCCGCCGCCGCCATCACCACCACCATCACCACCACCATCACCATCACCACCACCACCATCACCATCACCATCACCATCACCATCACCATCACCATCATCACCTTCCAGGCTTTCGGATTCACCTGGAATGCAGCCCTCCGCTAGAAGTTCATCGGAAATTGCCCCAAAAAAGTCTAGGTTACCTTGGTCAATAGGATGGTCATAAAGTTTTTCATGCTCGGGGTCCTGTTGTATGCTGTCATAGACAGAGTCGTAATCAGTGGAAGTTTCGGATTCATTATTTAATTGTTCTTGTTCAAGGGCATTATCAGCACTTGTCTCCGAATTAATTGTTTCATTCTCATTAAGAGCAAGTTCGATATCATGCCTTGAACAAAACATTAGATAACAATGGATTGATAATCGCGACGGGACTCCTACCACTCTACCAGCATGGTAAACCTGTTCTGGAGAATAGTAGCGTCTATATCCATGTCTAATTTTTAACAGATGTTTTGTTCTTTTAAGTAATGGTCGTACAGATCCGTATTTTCTAATCTTCCTTAGTTTTCTTTTTTTTCTTTTTGCGACTGAAGCGTAAAAACCAATAGGACCAAATCGCAAATATACTCCCGAAGACATAGATCACCTGTAAAAAAATGTTTTCACAATAAAACCATAGCTGCAATAGAAAATGGATGTAGCTATTTATTCCCCCGGTTGGCAATTAAATCATCCACTACCGAAGGATCTGCCAACGTGGATGTATCCCCTAGATTATCTAGCTCATTCGCGGAAATTTTTCGTAAAATTCGACGCATGATTTTACCGGAGCGGGTTTTTGGCAGGCCTGGCGCCCATTGGATGACATCCGGAGTAGCGATAGGACCAATTTCTTTTCTGACTAGATTGACTAGCTCTTTGCGTAATTTTTCGGTGGGTTCGATGCCGACATTCAAGGTGACATAAGCGTAGATTCCTTGACCTTTAATGTCGTGCGGAAAACCCACTACCGCTGCTTCTGCAACATCAGGATGTAAGACTAACGCGCTTTCTACTTCCGCCGTTCCCATACGGTGGCCGGAGACATTGATGACATCATCGACGCGACCAGTAATCCAGTAATAACCGTCTTTATCGCGCCGCGCACCGTCTCCGGTGAAGTAATAGCCTGGATAATTTTTAAAATAAGTATCGATAAAGCGTTGATGATCCCCGTAAACAGTGCGTGCCTGACCTGGCCAGGAGCGGGAAATAGCCAAAATGCCTTCAGCTTCTCCTTCTCCTTCAAGAATATTGCCCTCGTTATCTAAAATTTCAGGCTTGATGCCAAAGAAAGGCAGAGTGGCAGAGCCAGGTTTTAAATCGATAGCGCCGGGCAAAGGAGTGATTAAAATACCGCCCGTTTCGGTTTGCCACCAGGTATCGACAATCGGGCAACGGGAATCACCGACAACGTGGTAATACCATTCCCATGCTTCCGGATTGATGGGCTCGCCAACTGAACCTAATATCCGTAGGCTACTTCGATCAGTACGTGTGACGTATTCATTACCTTGCGCCATTAAAGCACGGATGGCAGTCGGTGCTGTATAAAAAATATTGACCTGATGTTTGTCTATAATTCGCCAGAAACGATCCGCTTCCGGGTAAGTGGGAACACCTTCGAACATTAATGTCGTCGCGCCATTACATAATGGACCGTAAATAATATAGCTGTGACCGGTTACCCAGCCAATATCAGCGGTACACCAGTAAATGTCACCATCGTGATAATCAAACACATATTTATGAGTCATTGCAGCATATAGCAAATAACCACCAGTAGTATGAAGAACCCCCTTAGGTTTGCCGGTGGAACCAGAAGTATAGAGAATGAATAATGGGTCTTCTGCATCCATAGGCTCTGGCGGGCAATCTATAGATGCGGATTCCATTGCCTCGTGATACCAGACATCACGGTCAGTATTCCAGCTGATGTTATTTCCGGTGTTCTTGATGATGATGACCTTTTTGATACAAGGGCAATGTTCTAGTGCCTGGTCAGCATTGGTTTTCAAGGGGTGGATTTTGCCACCACGAATATTTTCATCGGCACAAACCAGATATTCACAATCTGCGTCAATGATTCTGTCCCGCAATGATTCGGCAGAAAAACCACCAAAAACGATGGAATGGACAGCGCCAATGCGGGTGCATGCTAAAATAACGACTGCTGCCTCTGCAATCATCGGTAGATAAATACACACCCTGTCGCCTTTTTTAACGCCTAAAATTTTCAGGACATTGGCAAATTTGCAGACTTGTTCGTGAAGCTCCTGATAACTGATGGTTTTATCCTGATCAGGTTCGTCGCCTTCCCAGATGATGGCCGGTTGGTCGCCACGAGTTGTCAAATGACGATCCAGGCAATTGTAACTGACATTGAGTTTGCCGCCTTCAAACCAGCGAATATGACCTTTCGGAAAGTCAACATCCATAACTTTATCCCAAGGTTTTTCCCAGCTGAGAAAATGTTCCGCCTGTTCAGCCCAAAATGCTTCCGGATTATCAATGGAATGCTGATACATTTCCTGATAACGATCTTTGTTGATATGGGCAATGTTAGCTATTTCAGGCTTAACAGGATAAATTTTATCTTCAGACATGGCTTTTCCTCGTTTTTTATGAGTACCTTATGCAATTCATTGGCTAATTGCACGAATTTTTTTAAGTTGGTCTGGATTCCAGTTTTCTATGGCCCAATTAAGTTGTTGCAGGACAGGTGCTTTGCTTAATTCTTCAGGTGGTGACTGGTTTAATAAAACTAAAAGCCTGTGCAAAGTAAAACTGGCTGTTTTTGGACCTACTGCTGTTGCGAAGGTTTGTTTGCTAAGTTTACATCCTAGTTGATCGACAATGACGGGAATGTGCATATACCTTAGTGGGGGAAGCCCCAATTTTTGCTGCAAGTAGATTTGCTTGTACGTCGAATCGAGTAGATCTATGCCCCTAACAACTTCGGTAATCTGCTGGTGATAATCGTCAACGACGACTGCTAATTGATAAGCAATAACCTGGTCTTTTCTTTTCAGAATAAAATCGCCATAAGCACGTTGTATGTTTGCACTGTACAAGCCCTGGATCTGGTCATGAAAAGAAATTTCAATATCTTCTGTTCTAATGCGTAAGGCATGAGGCAGGTTTTCGGGAATAGTTTGATTTCTGCAAAAGCCAGGATAAATGGCAGGGCCGGGACGCTGTTTGTGATATTGAATTAACCCCTTTCGGGTGCAAATACAGGGATATAAAAGTTGCTGTTGATCAAGTTGTAGTAAGGCGGTTTTATAATGGCTTGTTTTATGGCTTTGATAAAATACCGCATCATCCCAATACAAGCCGAAAGCTTCCAGCGTCTTAAGAATTGTATCTGACGCACCCGGTACGTTACGAAAACTGTCCAGATCATCAATTCTAAGTAGCCATTTACCTTTTTTTGCTCGGGCCTGTAAAAAACTTGCCAATGCCGCAAAAAGCGAGCCGAGGTGGAGTGGGCCAGTTGGTGAAGGTGCAAACCGGCCTATATAGCTTGGTGGGATTGTTACCCCATCTGTTTTTCGCGAATTTCGTCCAGAGTTTTGCAATCAATACATTGCGTAGCTGTTGGCCGCGCTTCTAAGCGGCGAATACCAATTTCTATTCCACAGGTTTCGCAATAACCATATTCTCCTGACTCGATTTCTTTCAATGCCTCATCAATTTTCTTGATTAATTTCCGTTCCCTGTCTCTTGTTCTTAACTCAAGACTAAATTCTGATTCCTGAGTTGCCCGGTCATTAGGGTCAGGGAAATTGGAGGCGTCATCCTGCATATGGTGGACAGTACGATCCACTTCTTCCATTAAATCGGCTTTCCAGGCTTGCAGAATCTTTTCGAAATGCGCCAATTGAGCTTCGCTCATGTATTCTTCACCCGGTTTCTCCTCATACGGCTTAAAGCCGAAAAAAGATCCGGTATTTGAATTGTCAGCCATCCATTACTCCTACTTCATTAATTAAACCTGCGCATTTTTAACAGAAACAACGCGTGGTGGCAAGGATTATTGATAGAATTCGCCAATAAAATCACAAATCAAAAAGAAATTTACACATGTCAAAAAAAATAGCTACCCGAATGCAGGGGATATCCCCTTTTTATGTGATGGAGTTATTGCAGCGGGCTAAACAGCTTGAGCAACAAGGTCGCGATATTATTCATATGGAAATTGGAGAGCCAGATTTCCCAACACCCACGGGAATTATTGATGCAGGAATAAAAAGTATCCAAACAGGATTTGCAAAATATACACCCGCAGCAGGAATGTCAGCTTTAAGGGAGCGAATTGCTAGCTATTATCAAGAAAATTATCAGGTTAAAGTTTCAGCTCAACGTATTTTCATTACCCCCGGCGCATCTGGAGCATTTTTACTGGCGTTAGGCATAAGCCTTAATGCAGGAGAATCAGTGTTACTGGCAGACCCGTCCTATCCCTGTAACAGTAACTTTATTAAACTTTTCGGGGGGATGCCGAGTTTTATACCGGTATCTGATAAAACCAATTACCATTTAACTGCCGATTTAATCGAGCAGAATTGGACAGAAAACTGTAAAGCTGCTGTAATTGCGTCGCCATCAAATCCTACTGGAACGATGTTGTCAGATGATGGTTTCAGGGCTGTTATAGATGTGGTAAATAATCATCAGGGATGTTTATTATCGGATGAAATTTACCATGGCTTGATTTATGACAAGCCTGCAACTACTGCGCTTAAATTCAGTGATGATGTATTTGTTATTAACAGTTTTTCCAAGTATTTTGCCATGACCGGATGGCGGGTTGGATGGCTGGTGGTACCGGAGGCATTTATGGAGCCAGTAGAAAAATTGTCTCAGAATATCTTTATTTCAACTTCAACACATTCTCAGGCAGCTGCAATGGAAGCATTTACCCAACCCAATATTGCAGAATTGGATCGTCGAAAAATGATATTTCAACAAAGGAGGGATTTTTTATTTAAAAAATTGTCAAAAATCGGTTTCAAAATCAAAGTAAAACCCGCAGGTGCATTTTATATTTATGCAGACTGTAGCAATTTTACACATGACAGTTTTCAGTTTGCAAAAGATTTGTTGGAGGTGGCCGGTGTGGCTATTACTCCGGGCAAGGATTTTGGTCAACATAAGGCGAGCGCGCATGTTCGATTTGCATATACAACATCGCTGCCACGTTTGGAAGAAGGCGTGGCTCGGATTGAAAGTTTTGTTCAAGGCTAAATATTTTAAGGCGATTAATTCTAAGAAACAAAGTGATACACAAATAACTGCTGCTCAATTACATGAGAAAATTCAGAATTCTGAAAATTTGTTTTTACTTGATGTTCGAGAGTCTTTCGAATTCGAGTATGGCAATATTCCCGGAAGTGTCTTGATACCGATGAATCAGGTTCAACAAAAATTATTTGAACTAAAAGCAGATCAAGAAATCGTGGTAATTTGCCATCATGGTATTCGCAGTCAAATGGTTGCTAATTTATTAGAGCATTCTGGATTTAGCCGGGTCTGCAATTTGATTGGGGGGATTGATTCCTGGTCACAAAAAGTGGATGGCAGTGTACCCAGATATTGAAAAGTAGTTATTTTTATCTTTACCCAACCCTTTCTTGAAGGTGAGGAGAAATTAACTGCCACTCTAGAAATCTGATTATATTACTTGGTACCTTCGTACAATAGTTTAGTTCATACCCACTTGATAATATTTCTACCAGTATTTGTAATACACCGAAAGCTGTATTTTTGAAGGGTTTTTAGATATTCTCGGGTTAAATCAAGATGAAAATAATCAAGTTCTTTCCAGTCATGTTTGCATTTTTTGTTTTTGATTGTTCTGCGAGCTTTTTTGATAGCGAATTCAATAATGCCGAGCTGCAGATGGACAATGTCGATTGGGCTTACGCGTCAAATATTTGGTTTATGAAAGTAAATCCTGAGAGTATTTATCACGTAAACAGTATGGCAGAACTAGATGCTCTGGAACTTGGTCGCGGCACAGAAAATGTTTTATCTGATGAAATTATTTCACATCGTACAACAAATTCGTTTTTTGTTGGTCTGGTTGTACAAATGAGTATTGATATGTTTGTTCAATCCAATGTCGGGATGAATAGTTATAAAAATATGTTGATGGGTATGGATACTTTGTTAACAGCAAGTAATGATCTCCTAAGCGAGAGCGAAATCCCGGGAAAAATAGCTGTGATAGAGGGTAAAACTAATCTTGATATTAGTGTCCAGGCAGTTGAAAAAATAGACATTTCCGAGGTTCCTGTTCCTAATGGCACTTGGTTATTTATGACCGCCTTCCTGAGCGGAATTGGTTTTGGAAAGCGATTTAAATTTATCTGATAGACTGTCCCAGGTCAATTTGGTTTTATCGGTTAAAAAATTATCAATACGTTGCGCATTACGGTCAATTTTTCGATCAAATTGTTCGATTCTTTCCCGCGGTTTATCAGTAATCATTGAAAATTGTTCAGGCCGAATAATTTGTGGTCTGATGATGACGACGGTTTCAGTTTTGGAAGAAAAATCATTAGATTTAGAAAATAAGGCGCCTATGATGGGAATGTCTTCCAAAAGCGGTACTCCGGTATGGTTACTGGTTAAGTCATTTCTGATCAGGCCTCCAATAAAAGCGGTTTGACCATCCTGTACTAAAAGACGGGTACTGACTTCTGTGGTTGTTAAACTCGGAATCCCATCTTTTAAGGTGGTTTTACTGACTTCCGGGTGAATATCCATCATAATTCGGCCAAACCGGTCAATTGAAGGCGTCACCTTCAGAATAACTCCTGATTCAATAAACTCAACACTTTCCTGAGTAACCTGATTGATGGTTGTTGTCACCCGGTAACCGGTTTTTTCACCGATGATCACTTGCGCTTCCTGATGCTCCAGCGCCAATAATTTTGGAGTCGATAAAGCCTGTACTTTCCCCTTTTTGTTTAAGGCAGTGAGTGTGATCTCAATTTTGTCATTCATGTAGGTGAAGAAAAACCCTGGTGGCCCGGCAACAGCGCCTGATGCAGCGGCAGAAACAATAGATTCAGCAAATCCGTTGTTGCCAAAACTTCCTTTGCCGTCGCCACTCGTGAAGGTGCGACTCCAGTCCACACCAAGATCCTGGCTGTCATCCAGCGTTATATTCAATATCCTGGCCTCAATCAGGATTTGTGCTGGCTCATGATCCAGGTCTAATAGTATAGATTCTATTTGATTGAGAAATTCAGGCAAATCCTCTACAACTAAAATGCCGCGTTCTTCCAGAATATCAATTTGGCCAAATCTGGAAAGATGGTTTTCCAAAATATCAGCAACTTTTTTGAGGTTGGAATATTGTATTTTATAAGTACGGATTTGTTTAAGTCCTCCAGCAATGGTTTTTCCGGCAGTGTCGCTTTTAGAAATGATATAGTTTTTATTATGACGTTCAACAACATAACCGGCAGCCTGTGCTACCGCATAAATAGCTTCTTTAACACTAACATTATAGAGGTTGATAGAAACTTCACTTTCTACACCATCAGATAACAAAATGTTAACTTTATTTTGGCGCGATAACATCTCGTACAATTCAGCGATGTCCATATGGTTGACAGTTATGGATATTTTGTTACTAGCTTTTGCCAAGACGGTTTGATTTAAAGTTGCCAAAGCAAGAAGGCTAATTCCGAGCCACAAAATAAATGTTAATCGCTGTTTCATTCTATTTTGCAATTATTGATTATCCAGGGACAGCAAGATTTGTTGCTCATCATTAACAAAAACGGCAGTACGATCAGTGACCTCGACTAACTTGTAGCCCTCAATTTCTTCACCTAAAAGTACAATTTTTCCTTGAATACTGATCATGGAATTATCACCAGCCCGTAAAGTAGCGGTTAGCTTGGCTTTATTTACAAACAATTTTTCTGCGTCCTCACTATTTGCATGAATTTTCTGTAATCGTTCCGGTTTAGCAAAAGGGTCAAAACGCGGTTTGTCTAATTCGCCTGCAGCAGCAGGAGAGACATAAATAATTAATACAAGGAACAACAAACGAAATATCATGATTTTTCTCCTTCAAACCGATAAGTAACAAGAGTTAACAGCATGTGCCTTTCATAACTGGTATTTACCGAATTAACTACAAATTTCTTGATGGTGATTGCACCTAGTTTTTTTTCTACGTCATCGATCCACTCATACAAATTTAGATAAGAACCGGATATCTCAATCACAAAGGGAAGTTCGTGGAAAAACAGCTTGTTTTCTATTGATTCTGGTTTGACACTGATTAATTTAATCTGGTGTATTTTTGCGATTGAATCAAGTTCACTAACAACAAAAGCAATCAGTTGATTGACTGGAAGAGAAGGACTGGAACCGTTCAGTTTTTTGTCCAGCTGTTTGATATTTTGTTGGGTAGAAGTAATGAGGGCGCTGAAGGCAAGTCCGGTTTGTAACTCGTTTTCGAGTAATCTAAGGCTTTGTTGTGATTGGCGAAGTTCAGCAAAAGGTTTTTTTAAAATATACAGAAATCCCGCTGCTATCGTTAGAATGAGCAGAGACAATAACAAAAACACCAATATTTGTGGTTGCACATTCTTTTGCAAGTAGTCGATTAAACTTGCTTTCATGCCTGATTGTTTACCAAGACAGTCATTTTAAAGTCAATAACCTGGGAGTCTAATAAATCATGTAAATTGGTTTTTATTAATTTGACATCAGCAATTTCAGACTGTAGAACCAGTTTTTTGACAAAATTCGCAAGAATTGAGTAACTCAATGCTTGGCCAGATATCTCCATATGACTTTCTATTTTCCAAGCTTGTTGTTGAGGCCCGGGGTTCAATTCATCGGGAATTACAATAAAATACCCCGTTTGTATCTTTTCTGGATTTACCGGGACAACGGTGTTAGCCCTGAAAAATTGCCAATTTGTAAACCAGATTTCGGGGCTGATGCCCCTGTCGACGGCTAGAAATATTTGTTTAACAGGCGGGCCAGCACGTAAACTATTAATCATTTTCAGCCGTACTGTAAGTGATTTCTCTTGCTCTTGTAACAACTTAAACTGCTGTTGTTGCTGTGAATTGAGTTGTTTGTCTTTTTGTAAGAGTTGTATTTGTGAGTGCAAATCAGCAAGTTTATTATTCACCGTGACATGCAATCCTGCAATGACTAGCAAAATAACGAAAAAACTGATGAAAAAAATATTCAGCCATCGTTGTATTCTAAGTCTCTGACGATAAGAATCGGGAATCAGATCGAGTTCATGCATGTTGAATGATTCCTCTTAACGCCAGTCCTGTTGCTACCGCAATGCCTGCTAGTGGTCCAAGGTCGTCGAGCTTATTATTGGATGAACGAACTGAAAAACCGTAAAACGGGTTGATGGTCTTAACCGGGATTGATAATTGCCCCCCCAATAATTTATCGATTTCTGCAAGTCTTGCCAGGCTGCCTAGTAAATAGATTTGTTCTATTGCACCACCGCGAGTTTCTGAGGCCACGTAAACGAGTACATCCCTGATTTCTGCAGCAAGATTTAAAAATGAAGGTTTGAGGATTTCATAAATGGTTCCCTGAATATCATTGTCGATAAAATCCGGATCAAATTGATTAGATTCATGGTCTGGTTGGGACAAACCATATTGATGTAGAATTTTTAATGCTGATTCGGTGTTGATTTCCATTCCTTCAGAAGCAGCTTTTAACAACGCATTCATACCAAAGTTGATTTCCCGGTCCAGTAAAATATTGCCTTCCCAAAGAACAGTGAGATAACTTTTTTTTGCGCCAAAATTAATCGTCAAGGTTTTTTGAGTATTATTCTGTTTACTCATTATGCTAATAAGGCGTTTGATCGCTACCGGACCAATTTCAAGTGCAACAACTTGCAAACCACAACTCGTCAACAGATCAAGATAGGCTTCCACGTCGTGTTTTTTTGCCAGAGCAATCAGGGCAAGCTGTTCGGTATGTTCATTACCATCTGGATTGATTGGAATGTAATCAATGATGTTGTCAGCGAGGTCATTACCAATACGGTCACGTAATGCATTTAAAAGAGCTTCAGATTGCTCTTGGTCTTGCTTGCAATGGTAATTTAAAAACAACAGCTTGAGTTTGCTGCTGGGCATTGAAGAAACAACTTTTTTCCCTTTAAATCGGTAGTTTTTAAATATTGATGAAACCAGATTGCGAAATAATTTTGGCTCAGCTAATAAGGAATCAATGTTGCTATTGTGATAATTAGAGCAAGCGGCATGGATTTCAGGATGATTTTCCCTGGCATTAATTTGAACCATGTTCAGTTTTTCAAGGCCTAAATCCAAACCTATTGGCCCAGTTTTGGCAATGTTTAGCAAATTTGATAGTCTGGGAGCTTGAATATTTGTTAAGCCGGTAAGCATGGTTAGCCAGTTGAACTTGAGATCGATTTATAAAGTTGTTTGTTTCCCCTTATAAATATAGACCATGCTAGTCAAATTGGATGTTTTTGAATGGATATGACAGATATTTTTTAATATTAATGACCTCTGTACATGACAAAAATTTGTGGAATGGAGGTAAGTGATTGAAATAAAAAGATACGCATAGATTCATCCGTGTAGCTCTCTATCGCATCCCCTCGATAGAAGGTTTTTTATTTCAATCACTTACCCCTTTAGCATCCAAGGTGGTTAATTTTTTGTCGTGTACAAAGATTAATTACTTATTTCTTCTCACTCACTTTTTCATGAACAAACGAATTGCTATGGCTGATTACCTGTAATACAGGACGCCCCACATTCGCAAGAATAGGTGATTGTTAGCTTGGGGCTTTTGCTTGTATTTGCAAAATCGCTGCTATAAAAACCCGCGTCTTCTATGCTGGAGTCCGCTTTGATAAGAAATCCAAAATTGGATATTTTTTTCGAATGCCACAAGCTTACAATTTCCTGTATTTCCCAGCTATGCCAGCCATCTAAGCTAGGGTTAATTGTTGTCGTTGCTATAGGTTTAATTGAATAGTGATTATTTGCCCAATTCCAGCTAGTGCTGCCATCGGAAGTGTCCCAATTGACACCGTCTCCGGCATCCCACCAATCACCTGTACCTTCGACCCAATCTTGAGTCATACGAAATAGCGAAAAGGATGAAGAAGAAGTTGCAGTGGAAACACCCGTCATGTACATCTCCAAAGATGCAGAAAGAATCTTGCTTTCTGGAGGTAGGGATGATAAATCAAAATGACCGAGGAAATATTTCTCAGTTGGAGTGCCGCTAATATTCATCCAATTTGATTTACCGAAATTATCTTTGGGATTACCCGCATCAATCCATGCATCTTTTCCTTCACCACCTGGTTGCAGAATCAAAGTTTGTGAAGTCTGATAAACATTCAATGATTCACGATTGATTGAATAAATCATTCCATTAGCATCTGATGCTGTTGAAATGACGGTGACTGGCGAACCATTTTTAGGTGTTATAGTAGTGCTGTATTGGTAATTTTCTAAAGGTTCATTGGTAAGATCAGTATAGTTACTGCAATTGGCTTGGTTAAGTTGCCAGACAGCATGCTGAAAACCGGCCTCAGCAACATATTTTGCGGTTTGCATTTCTAGGTTTCTAACAACAGATCCTGTATTCATGGCGCTTTCTCTGCTTAACTGATAGGACAGAATGGCAAGGATAATTAATGAAAATACAACGGGTAAAAGAATATAACCATTAGATGGCCTGAAACCTGGGATCAGCATTTTCATTAATATCCCATAACCCGGACTTTAGTATTCAGACCAATGATTTCTCCTTCCGGGTCAGTGAGTTCCAGTTTTAATTCAATTAGTTGCGGGGTGGTATTGTCTGAAGTTAAGCGAGTTACAACAAATGAAGATACATTTTCAACCAAAATGGATTCAATATAATCCTTTCCAGTCACACTACCATCAGCATTTTCATCCCAGGGAACCGGGATTCTTTGATAAAGAGAGCCATCTTTTTCATAGAAAACGACCGAATCGTACCAGTCTTCATTTGTTAGACCATCTTCATCATCATCTTCAGGATCGTCTTCATTATTGTTGCCATCGCCATCTTCATCAATATTGCAGGCACCGGAGCAGCCATCGTTGTTCATATCTGCGGGGGGATCTTCGTCAATTAAGCCATCATTGTCATTATCAATTCCATCAAACCAGTCTTCATCTCTATTTGTATTAACGAATAAAGCGTAATCTTCATCGTCATCATTATTAAAGAAACGGGAAAGTTCGGCGCCATTTTTTTTATTATCATCTATATAAGCGATTCCCCGACGACCATCATTATTAGCATCATCTGGTAAATCCTCATCAAATTGTCCATCTTCGTCATTATCGGCATCCGCTATTCCATTTCCATCCAGATCCCGGGTATGGTTTAAAGTAACAGCAACAACGCCATGATCATCAGTAGTATCTCCTCGAATTGCTGAGTTTGCTAAAGGAAGTAATAAATGTGGACTTGCATGAATGGTTTGCACCATAAGATTCATAGCGTACTGAGCTTGTCGGGTTAAAGCATTTTGTTTCTGTGTTGCTTGATTGGCTTGTAGCCCCATGGCAAGCATGCCATTAAGCGAAAGCATGATCAGGCTGGCTATGCTGATTACAATGAGCAATTCGACCAAGCTAAGGCCAAAGTGGTCGCTAGGGGTATTCATTCAATGTGGAAAGAATTTAAATTTTACTTATCTAACCTTAGTATGATTCCAAGATTCATGCAGAAAAGTTTTTTCAGAATAGAAATTAGAGGAAATACGATTAGCCTAAAAAGAGTTTTGGACGAAAATGCCCCCTTTCCCCCTGGTTTTGTACCAGAATCATGCAAATATCGAAAACTATTTTTGAGAGCCGTTTTTTTGGGTTTTAGCGGAAATCTTAGTCAGATATGATGTTATAAGCACTGAAGTCATTTTCTTCTATTTGAATTCTGGTTTGTCGGTTTGTTAAATCGTATCTATACTTAATTGCAATTACAGCCAGGAATAGAGCAAACCTCATTCATTAATGAATTTTTCCGTTAAATTTTTTGTTTTTTTGCAAGGCGTCTTGTTGGTACTGGGGTGCCTTGGCGCCCAAGCAAAAATGATTCGTTGGGTGGATGCAAATGGAGAAGTTCATTACGCTGATCAGGTGCCGCCGGAGCAGTCTAAATTCCGTCGTGAGACTTTGAATAAGCAAGGTTTTGTGGTAGATATTACAGAAGCAGCTAAAACCAAGGAGCAGCGGGCTTTAGAGAGAAAGCTTAGAAAGCTTAGAAAAAAAATGGACAAAATTGTTGCTCAAAAAAAGTCGCGTGACCAAGTGTTACTGGCTTCTTTTCGTTCGGTTGAAGATATTCGGCAAAGGTTATCAGAGAAGCTTTGGGCGTTAACAACTCTGCAAAATATTGCGCAGGGGAATTTAAAGCGGTTAAAAAAGCAATTGAGCGCACAATATAAAAACGCCGCCAGATATGAGCGAGAAGGCAAGGCGGTGCCGAAGAATATGCTTAAGGAGATTGATTCTACAGAAAAACAAATTCGTGTGGCTCAACTCGAAATGGGTAAGTTGATTGAGAAAAAACAAATTGAGCGTAGAAACCTGGAATCAGATATTGACCGGTTTATCTTTTTAACTCAACCCAGGGATGGTGAATATATCTCGGCAGATGATCAGCCGGAACTCATTACAGCGGAAGATATTGGACTTTTTACTTGTAAAAGCGAAAACCAATGCGATATTGCCTGGGAGTTTGCCCATGAATATGTTGTGAAAAACTCGACCACTGATCTGGATATTGCTGCCGAAAATCTGATTATGAGCTATGCGCCGGCAAAGGATACAGACTTGAGCCTTTCAATTGCCAAGTTACGCAGTGATGATGAACGCACTAAAATTTTCCTGGATATTCGCTGCCGCAAATCTTTGCATGGTGATCAATTGTGTGCTAGTGAACCCGCCAGACAAATCAGATCTTCTTTTTATCCTTTTATTGAGTCTTCCCTAGCGAGCGACCAAAAGCGTACCAACGCCCTGGTCAGTAAATAATTCCAGCAGCAGCGCGTGTTCTACCCTGCCATCAATGATATGTACGCTTTTAACTCCACTTCTTAATGCCTCTGTAGCACAGTGAGTTTTAGGGATCATGCCGCCTGCAATGGTGCCATCAGCTGTTAAATCGGCAATGTCGCTAATTGAAAGACCTGTTAACAGTTGATTTTGTTTATCCAGAATCCCGGTTGTATTGGTCAGCAAGATCAGTTTCTCGGCTTTTAACACTTCAGCAATTTTACCGGCAACCAGATCGGCATTAATGTTATAGGAACGACCATCTTCTCCCACCCCAATTGGGGCAATGATTGGAATAAAGTCACTTTGGCTCAACATGTTGACTACTGCCGGATCAATACTGGCAACTTCGCCAACATGTCCCAGGTCAATAATTTCCGAGGCTTTTTCGAGTGAGTTTTTTTGCATGTTGATTTTTCTGGCGCGAATAAAATCGCCATCTTTACCGGTAAGGCCCACTGCTCGACCGCCATGCTGGTTAATCAGGTTAACGATTTCCTTGTTAACCAGCCCACCAAGCACCATTTCTACCACATCCATGGTTTCCCGGTCAGTAACGCGCATACCGTTAATAAATTCGGTTGTTTTTCCAAGCTTTTCAAGCAGATTCCCAATTTGTGGGCCACCACCGTGAACTACAACCGGGTTAATCCCTACCAGCTTCATTAATACAATGTCTTGTGCAAAACAGTGTTTGAGTCGATCATCGGTCATAGCGTTACCGCCATATTTGACGATAACTGTTTTGCCCTGAAATTTTTGAATATAGGGTAGCGATTCGATCAGGACATGAGCAACACGAAGATACTGGTCAGGACCAGTTTTGTGATTTTGAGACATTTCTTGGCAGTTATTTGGTAATAAATTGCCAAGATTTTATCATTTTTCCTGATAAATTGATTAGCGAGAAATTTCAGTCTCGTTGATATCGGATAAAAAAGAATAAAACATTCATCACTAAAATGGCAAATTAAGATCAGGTTTGATTGCTAACATCAGTTGTTTGAATTGATCCTGTATACGATTTAATGCTTCTTGGTTATCAGCCTCAAAACGCAGCACTAAGGATGGCGTGGTGTTAGATGCTCTAACCAGTCCCCAGCCATCTGGAAAATCGACCCTTAAACCATCAATATCTGTAATTTTACCTTGAGCAAAATTGGCTTGCTCTTGCATTTTGGAAACAAATTCAAATTTTTCTTCATCAGTAATGGCAATATTAAGCTCCGGTGTATTGATGCTGTCGGGATAACCGGCAAAAACATCATGACTGCTTCGGCTATCTGCAGCAAGAATTTCAATCATTCTTGCTGCAGCATACAAGGCGTCATCGAATCCGAACCAGCGATCATTGAAAAAGATGTGTCCACTCATTTCTCCGGCCAATTTTGCTCCAGTTTCTTTGATCTTGGCTTTCATCAATGAGTGGCCGGTTTTCCACATAATCGGGCGTCCGCCGAATTTCAAAATCTGTTCTTCTAAATGACGAGAGCATTTAACATCAAAGATAATTTCTGCACCCGGTTTGCGGTCCAGAACATCCTTAGCAAATAACATCATTTGCCGGTCAGGCCAGATTATTTTTCCCTGAGTGTCAACAATCCCTAATCTGTCGCCATCACCATCAAAAGCAATGCCCAAATCTGCCGCATTTTCCTGCACAGCTTGAATTAATGCTTGTAGGTTTTCTGGGTTGCTTGGATCGGGATGGTGATTAGGGAAGCTGCCATCAATATCACAATATAATTCAATCACTTCACAGCCCATGGTTTTTAGCAGCGTTGGGCCTAATTCTCCGGCAACGCCATTGCCACAATCAACAACTACTTTTATGGGGCGGCCAATGCGAATATCGTCAGTTAGCATACCGATATATTCATTCACGAACATATTATTCTGATCTATTGTTCCTTGTTCGCCAGTTGCGAAATTGGTACTATCAATTCGTTGCTTAAGCGCTTGAATTTTTTCGCCAAATAAGGCGTCGCCGCCGATGACTATTTTTAAGCCATTGTATTCTGCCGGGTTGTGACTTCCCGTTACCATAACGCCGCTATGGCCTTCACTATGTTGAACAACAAAATATAAAACCGGTGTTGGCACCATACCCAGGTCCAACACATTTAAGCCAGTTGCGATAATACCTTCGGCTAGAGAGTTAGCCAGGACAGGACTAGACGTTCTGCCATCTCTGGCGACCACGATGGTTGAGCAGTTTTGTTGCTTCGCTTCGGAAGCAATGGCGCGGCCGAGGTCATAAACAAAATCGTTGGTTAGGTTCTTGCCTGCAATGCCTCGTATATCATAGGCCCTAAACATGGAAGTAGTATCATTGCTGGTAGTTTCAGCAATGGTTTTCGGTGCCGGGGATTGAATTTTAATATCCTCAGGTTCTTCTTCAAGACTTGTCTGTTCAGGGATGGGAGGAATTTCATCAGAAAATGTTGTTTCAGCAGATTCTGTTTCAAAAACTTCTATTCCCTCATTGGCATTCAGAAAAGCCATACCCTCAGGTTCAGATTCCGATTCAGGTTCTGGTGGGGATTCATCAAAAAAACTGGATAACCCCATATCTTCATCATTATTTTCAAACTCACTGCCTTCATGCTCCAGGACCCTTTTAAATTGCACCAGGGTTGAGATACTGGCACGCATTTCATTAAGGGTGATTGGATAATTACCCAAAGGCTTGTTAGTCATTAAATCCTTCACAACTTTTACAACGCTGCTCATATCTTCGCGAAGCATTGCGGTGATGCGCCGGAAGCCAAAAAGAAAGGCGAGCGCGGCAAATAATAATGGAATTAAAACAATAGCACTGATAATGCTAAGATCTGACCAGCTCAGCTGGTTGTTGTCCCAATATTGAATTCTCCAGTTTGTTCCAGGAATCCTGATTTCCTCCGCACTTGAAGTTTCCATCAGTGATTTATTGCCAGAACTATGCAACACAACTTTATCCTGTTTGAGGATTACGAGGCTTTGCTTAGGCACCAAAGCGTTAATATTTTTTTTCAAAAAATCATATTGTAGGCTCGCCAGAATAACCCCGATTACTCTGCCGCGATCCTTGATTTGTCTGGCAATTGCAAGATGCCGGTGTTGTTCGGCACCTTGAATAACGGCGGGTTGATGTTTTTTGGCAGTTTCCTGAACCAGGTCAAGGTCTGCAAACCCCATGTTTGGAACATTGACTTTATCGACAGTTGCAGAATCAGGAATTAATATCCGGACAATCATCGCGCCGGGTAAATAAGTTTGTATTTTGCTGGCGATTCCTTTCATTGCCAACTGGTTAGTTGAGTTGACGGCTTCGATTAGTTCAGGATTTTCGGCCATTTGGTCGAGCATTTGGTCGAGTACGTTAATATGACCTGAAATATTAAATGCAATTCCTTTGGCCAGGCTGGTTCTGGCTTGTTCATTTGCGTCAGAAATTTGCGCTTTTGAGAACCAATAGACGCCACCGCCAACCAAAAGGATCAAAGAAACCGCCAGGATGCCTAGAACTGAAAAAATACGAACCATACATTCACTCCATTATTAAAGATAACGGCTAGTGCCGTCCGGTATGTCCAAAGCCACCTTCACCCCGATGGCTATCATCAAATTCTGCAACAGTTTCAAATTGTGTCTGGATGATGGGTACGAACACCATTTGTGCGATGCGCTCACCAATTTGGATAGTAAATTGGTCATTGCCCCTATTCCAGCAGGAAACAAAAACCTGTCCCTGATAATCCCAATCAATTAAACCCACCAGATTTCCAAGAACAATACCATGTTTATGACCTAATCCTGAACGGGGCAACAAAACAGCCGCCAATCCAGGGTCGCCAATGTGGATTGCAAAGCCGCTAGGAATAAGTGCAGTTTCACCTGGTTCCAATGTAATTGATTTATCAATACAGGCTCTTATATCCAGTCCGGCAGATCCCTGAGTAGCATATTCCGGTAAGGGAATTTCAGAACCTAATCTGGAATCAAGGATTTTTAGTTGTACTTTTTTCATCTACCTTCTCAGCAATTAATTCGATTAACTTTTCAGCCAATTTTTTTTTGTTCATCATTTCGAAATGCTGTCTGCCCTGGCGCCAGAAAACTTGTAACGCATTATTGTCATCTTCGAAACCACCTGATTCTTTGCCAACCCAATTTGCAGCAATCATATCCAGGTTTTTCCGTTCCAGTTTGCCGCGGGCATATCTTTCCAGTTCATGAGTTTCAGCGGCAAAGCCAACCGTAAATGGGCGTTGTTTTAGGTGGGCAACCGCACTTAAAATATCTTTATTTTTCCGCAGAACCAAAGTTGTTCTATCCGCCTGTTTTTTTATTTTTTCGTCTTTAACAATATCAGGGCTGTAGTCGGCGACGGCGGCGGCGCCAATATACACATCGTACAGACTGGCGCGTTGCAAAACCTCTTCATACATTTGCTGTGCGGTTTCAACCTGGATGAGACTGGTTTTGGGAGGGGCTGTCAATGATACGGGGCCGCTTATCATTGTAACGGATGCGCCTTGATTAATTGCCGCTTCAGCCAAAGCATAGCCCATTTTCCCAGAACTGCGGTTAGTGATATATCGCACGGGGTCTAACGGTTCACGTGTTGGTCCTGCACTGATTAAAATTGATTTTCCTTGTAATAGCGATGATGTGTTACCTGTTAATAAACAGTTACATATTTCTTGTGGGGCAGACATGCGGCCAAAACCCTGCTCTCCACAGGCCTGATTTCCGGAATCTGGCCCGATTAATGTAACACCATGATTTTGTATTCTTTTTATGTTGTCTTGTGTGGCGGGTTTATGCCACATGGCCTGGTTCATTGCTGGTGCAACATAAACCGGGCATTCTGCTGCAAGATACAGAGTGCTTAGCAGGTCATCGGCAATACCATGACTGAATTTGGCAATAATATTCGCACTTGCTGGGGCAACAATCAATAAATCTGCCCATCTTGCCAGATTAATATGGCCCATGGCATTTTCCTGTCCAGTATCCAGCAGCTCAGTCGCAACGGCATGGCCGGAGAGCGCCTGAAAAGTCAAGGGGGTGACAAATTTTGCAGCAGCATGAGTTAATACCACCCGTACTTCGGCATTTTTTTTGCGTAACAGTCTAACCAGCTCGGCAGTTTTGTATGCAGCAATACCACCGGAGACGGCTAATAAGATTTTTTTGTTAATTTTGCTTACCACAACTCGGTTAATTCATTGGATATTATGGCAAGTCTAGACAATTTCTTCTAATCTTACTGGATTATTTACAGGAGAATATTTTGTCTATTACTGACTGGCCTGAACAGGAACGGCCCCGAGAAAAGTTATTGCAGCGCGGTTCAGCGGCATTAAGTGACGCGGAATTGCTGGCAATTTTTTTACGTACCGGAACTCGTGGGAAAACAGCAGTTGATTTGGCTCGGGAATTATTGGCTGATTTTGGATCTTTAAAGGCCTTGCTGGCTGCAGACTGCCGGCGTTTTTGTCAAAGTTTGGGTTTGGGAACCGCAAAATATGCCCAACTTCAAGCTGTATTGGAAATGGCTCGGCGACATTTTGTCGAAATATTGCAGCAGGATGGTGTGCTGACCAGTCCGGAAGCAACACGCGCTTATTTGAGTGCGCAATTGCGGGGATATTCTTATGAGGTTTTCGCATGTTTGTTTCTGGACAATAAGCACAGAATTATCGAACTTGAGGAATTATTTCGTGGCACCATTGATGGCGCCAGTGTCTACCCCAGAGAAGTGGCAAAAAGAGCTCTGCATCACAATGCTGCGGCAGTAATTTTTGCGCATAATCATCCATCAGGAATTGCAGATCCCAGTCAGGCTGATCGGCTTATTACGGATAAGCTCAAGCAGGCTTTGAATTTGTTTGACATCAGAGTCCTGGATCATTTTATTATTGGCGATGGTGTGCCATTTTCATTTGCGGAGCATGGATTGGTTTAGAAAGTAAGGAAACTGTTTGCTCACTCGGTAGTCTGCTTATTAGCCATGGAATCAGGGCAATCGGGTTTAAATTAAACCAATAACTTTGAGCAAATAGTCGTTATCCCAACCCGCCATCACATGATTATGCCTTTAGCTCCCGTATGATATAGTACGGAGACTATGAGAAACCGCATTAAAAAGCCCTATCAAAATATGGTCTTGATTGATTTCTACGAGCGCTTT
>JALXCS010000162.1 GCA_026990815.1 Methylomonas sp.
TCAAGAATGTAAAGGGCGATCGTATAGTCCATGCCTTAGAGTTTTTTCAGCAATATGGCACGGTAACTAACGAGGAAATTCCACTTGATGTGAAATGGAATCCTGAATATTGCGCCCTGGCCTTTGCAATACCCTGAATCCATAACTTAACTAACAGCTAACTCCCTCGGTAGATGTCAAAGTAGCTGACACAAAAAAACTTGACCATTACAATTAATATTTCAAAGTAATAGAGTTAATATCTCATCTAACTTCTATTCCTATGGCTTTTTTAGTCTACTGGTCCTGTTGCCAGTAATACTAGCTCTTGAGCCACAACAAAAACAGCGTATACTCTTAAGTATTCAGTCAAAATAACTCGGAGCAAATTATGACCAAACCGGATATCACTCCCCCTGTAAACGGTCTCTCTATCACTATGGAAAACGACAAACTTAATGTCCCGGATAATCCAATTATTCCCTTCATAGAAGGCGATGGTACAGGACCTGATATTTGGCGGGCAACTGTTCGGGTTTTGGATGCTGCAGTTGAAAAAACCTATGGCGGACAGAAAAAAATTCAGTGGCTGGAAATTTATGCGGGACAAAAGGCTTTTGATCATTATGGCAGTTGGTTGCCAGATGAAACGGTAGAAGCTTGTCGAACATATCTGGTTTCAATCAAAGGTCCATTAACAACACCGATAGGCGGCGGGATTCGCTCTCTAAATGTGGCATTACGACAATTACTTGATCTTTATGTTTGCTTGCGTCCAGTAAAATGGTTCGAAGGTGTCCCCTCACCCGTTAAAAATCCTGGCGCTGTGGATATGGTTATTTTTAGGGAAAATACTGAAGATATATACGCCGGCATTGAATTTGAACAAGGCTCTGAAGACAATCAGCGATTCCTGGACTTATTACGTGACAACTTCCCAGAGCGATTTGAGAAAATCCGTTTTCCGGATTCTACCGGAATTGGCATCAAGCCGGTATCCAGAGAAGGCACCGAGCGTTTGGTCAAGGCAGCTATCAACTATGCGATTGTCAATAATCGCAAAAGTGTCACGCTGGTTCACAAAGGCAATATTATGAAATTCACTGAAGGCGCTTTTAGGAATTGGGGATACGCCCTTGCCGAAACAGAATTTCCAGAGCAAACTTATACTTGGAGTCAATGGCAGAAAACCAAGGCTACGTCAGGTGAAGAAGCCGCAAACCAGGAACAAGCCCAGGCATTAGCTGCAGGACGGATATTAATTAAAGACGCCATTGCTGATATTACCTTACAACAAGTATTAACTCGCCCCAAGGATTTTGATGTAATTGCCACTTTGAATCTGAATGGCGATTATTTATCGGATGCTCTGGCCGCACAAGTGGGAGGCATTGGTATTGCGCCAGGTGGTAATATCAATTATTTAACAGGTACAGCAATTTTTGAAGCTACTCACGGTACTGCGCCAAAATACGCCAATCTGGACAAGGTTAATCCGGGTTCATTAATTCTTTCCGGTGAAATGATGCTGCGTTATTTAGGCTGGACAGAAGCGGCCGATGCTATTTTACGAGCAATGGATGGCGCCATTACCAGTAAAAATGTTACCTATGATTTTGCCCGATTAATGGATGATGCCAAAGAAGTAAAATGCAGTGAATTTGCTGACTTGATGATTGAAAATATTAATTAAACCACCCGCTTGACCACTACAGGCCAAAAGTGGCTCAGTTTTGGTGGCCATTGATAGGCCTCCCAGACAGCGCGTTCTTCG
>JALXCS010000163.1 GCA_026990815.1 Methylomonas sp.
ATGTTTATGTACGCCATCATCGTTTAGCTGAAGGAACCCGTCGTGCTATTGTTGCCTGGGGCCTCAAATTATGCGCACAACCGGGTTTTGAATCAGACACCGTTTCAGCCATTGTCGTGCCTGAAGATAAAGATGCGAGCGAAGTTATCAGCACTGCGTTCCATAAATATAATATTTCATTAGGCGCCGGATTGACCGAAGTTGCGGGCAAAGTGTTCCGTATTGGTCATATCGGCGATATGAATGATGTTTCCATGCTGGGCGCCATAGCCGGAGTGGAAATGGCCATGCTGGACAATGGCTATGACATCACAGCTGGAAGCGGTGTTGCTGCAGCTATTGAATATTATCGCTCAACCGCATCAGAGTAAAACAACCATTTATGGGCAAACCTAAAGTTCTGGTGACACGTAAATGGCCTCAAGAAGTTGAACAACAACTACAGGAACTTTACGATGTAAGACTAAACGAAAATGACATCCCCTTATCTATTCAGGAACTTAAGGCTGCCTTACAAAATTATGACGCTATTTTGCCAACCGTCACTGATCCAATTACAGCGGAAGTTCTGACGGTTGATAACAAACGCACCAAAATTCTGGGTAATTTTGGTGTAGGCTTTAATCATATTGATGTGGAAACCGCAAAATCCCAAGGGATTATTGTTACCAATACGCCGGGGGTTTTAACCGATTGCACCGCTGACATTGCCATGTTGTTACTGCTGATGTCAGCGCGCCGCGGTGCGGAAGGCGACCGGCTGATAAGAAATCAACAATGGAATGGATGGGCGCCCACCCAGATGTTGGGCCAAAAAGTAACAGGTAAAACCTTAGGGCTGATCGGCTTTGGCCGTATTGCCCAAGCTGTTGCAAAGCGCGCCTATTTTGGTTTTGGAATGAAAATAATTTTTTTCAACCCCAGTACTCTCGATCAAGATATCACTAACAAATTTCACGCGGAACAAACCGGTACCATTGAAGAGGTACTTACTAAAGCCGACTTCGTTTCATTACATTGTCCTGGGGGAATGGCGACCCGTCATTTAATTAATGAACAACGCTTAAAGATGATGCGTCCTTCTGCACACCTGATAAATACTGCTCGTGGTAATATAGTTGACAGCAAAGCTCTCATCAAGGCTTTACAACAAAGCTGGATTGCGGGTGCAGGTCTTGATGTATTTGAAAATGAACCAAATCTGGACCCGAAATTTTTGCAAATGGAAAATGTTTCTTTGCTGCCTCATTTAGGTAGTGCTACCAGGGAAACTCGAATTTCAATGGGCAATCGGGTTTTAAAAAACCTGTCTGATTTTTTTGCAGGCAAAGAACCTGAAAACAGAATTGTTTAGGCTCTTCGCTTGCTTGCAAGCAGAATTATGCAGCAAATAAATGTTTAACCGCCTGTCTTTCTTGCTTGAGCTCATCCTCTGACAGAGTCATTCGTTCGCGACTAAAATCATTTATTTCCAAATCCTGAACAATACTAATCCCTCCCCCATCTGAAGTGACAGGAAAAGAATATACAAGACCTTCCTCAATACCATAACTGCCATCGGAATAAACAGCCATACTGACCCAGTCATCCTCTGGAGTTCCTAAAACCCAGTCTTGCATCTGTTTGATAGCTGCATTCGCCGCGGATGCTGCACTGGATTGACCTCTCGCCTTAATAATCGCCGCCCCCCGCTGTTGAATTGTTGGGATAAACACATCAGCAATCCACTCAGAATCAACC
>JALXCS010000164.1 GCA_026990815.1 Methylomonas sp.
ATACAATCTTCACTGACATGTCTGCACACCCTTCTCATGTTGTTTCGAGAAAGACTAACAAACTTGCTATTTTATTGAAAGAATTATTTACATCAATTTGTAGCTATACCCCAGTTACTTTAGCCCACGAACAAAACGAAAACGAACTGGATCAACCCTATAATATTGATACCAAGCCATTTTTAGCTGCTGAACATGAAGATGACAGAAAGCATACTTATGGCTGTGGCGGCAATTTTCGTTCTGGTTATATTCAATCTTCAATTGGTTCCAGTCAAACTTTATCGGCAAGTGCGCTTGGCGGTGAACTGGGATGTGGTTATACCTTTGATGGCTTTATTAATGGTTATCTTGGTTTGTTTACCTCTATTGATAATGGCCTGAATCCAGGTAATGACAATGACATTCAGGGAGATTTTTTCAATCGAAAAAAAGATGGTTATATTTTACTTGGAGAAGCAGTATTAACAGTGAACTTTATGAAATTCCAAGCTCACTTAGGAAGACAAAGATTTGATTCACCGCATATGAGTGGTGATGATTTACGCATGATTCCAAATTTGTTTGAGGCTTATTTTCTCGATTATCATAATTCAGATCATTTTCATTTTGGCGTTGGTTTTGTAAGGTATCGGCTTTTTTTCGCCAGCCATAATTATATTTGCCGTTGTGTGGGCTTGACTAAACAACCCTGCCTCGGCAAATTTAATAGCAATCAGACCCATCGATTCAGCTATCGAAGATTTGTTATAGCCGGCCACTTTTAATTACAGGCATTACCCAATAATTAATTCCAGAACCGGAAAATTGATCTTTTAGTTTTTCAATCAATCCATGAAGATTTTGTTCAGGAATATACATTTGAAATCGAATTTTATCTTGTCTTCCTGCAACTTGCTCAGAAATGGATAAGCTCATATTTTTGTGATCATGTGCACTCACTGGCGAACTGCTGAAACCATGTTCGGTTTCAAAAGTCAGCAAACAATCGACAATGGGTTCCTCTAAACTCGGCGGGACATTTAAAGTGACTAAATATTCCTGGTTATTCATTGTTCAAGCTCCTTTTTTTCGCCAAATAACTGATACAGTATTGGCAACAAAATCAAGGTTAAAAAAGTCGATGAAACCAAGCCTCCAATAACAACGATTGCCAATGGTTTCTGAATTTCAGAACCTGGACCAGTTGCAAATAACATGGGAATTAAACCAAAAACGGTAATGCTGGCAGTCATCAAAACCGGCCTTAAGCGCCGTAATGAACCTTCGACAACTACTCTCGCCATATCCATTCCTGTTGCACGGAGTTGATTAAAATAACTTAACAAAACCACCCCATTTGGCACAGCAACACCCAACAGTGCGATAAAACCGACCGATGCCGGAACTGACAAATATTCGCCCGAGATCCACAAGGCAAACACGCCACCAATCATTGCCAATGGGATATTGGAAAACACCAAAACTGCTTGTCGTACTGAACCAAAAGTTGAGAACAGTAAGAGAAATATCAGCCCCAAGGCAACCGGGACCACTAAAGTCAATCGTGCCGCCGCCCGTTGTTGATTTTCAAACTGGCCACCCCACTCGACATAATAACCTGCAGGTAACTTGATTTGTTGCAATACTTTGTTACGGGCTTCATCAACAAAACCGACCAAATCACGGCCTTCAACATTACTGCGAATAACAACAAAGCGTTGTCCACGTTCGCGTTTTACAGCAACAACGCCCTCAACACGCTCAAGCTTGGCTACTGCAGTTACAGGAATATTACCACCCTCAGGCAAGGTGATTTGTAAATTGGAAAAATTTGCCGGATCGGTCTCAGCTCTAAGCAATAAAGGCGTTCGCTTGTTTCCCTCTTGAACTATACCCAACTTCAAGCCTTCAATCTGGGTACGCAACATGGTTTCAATCGCATCGCCACTCACGCCAAAACGGCCTGCTGCCAGACGATCTATCGCTACTTGTAAAAATTGCATACCCTCATTCTGGCTGGCAAAGACATCGCTGGAACCCTCAATGGATTTTAATAATTGTGCGATTTGTTCAGACAAATCGTTCAGTACAGTTAAATCAGAACCAAATAATTTAACGGCAATATCCCCACGTGACCCCGTCAACATTTCAGAAACCCTCATTTCGATTGGCTGGGTAAAACCGAAAGCGATCCCCGGTATTTCCTCAACCGCCTTGCGAATCGAATCTATCAATTGTTCCTTGTTCTCCACTGTCCATTCCTGCTTGGGCTTTAGCACCATAAAAGTATCTGTTTCATTAAGACTCATCGGATCAAGGCCTAATTCATCCGAGCCCACCCGGGCAACAATTCGCTCAACTTCTGGTACGTTCCTCAAAATATTCTGTTGCACCTTAAGATCCAAAGCAATAGATTGATCCAGAGTAATGGATGGCAGCTTTTCCAGTTGAACAATAATATCGCCCTCATCCAGAGAAGGCATAAAGGTACTTCCGATCCGGGTAAAAACCAGAACCGTTAAAACCAGCATAATACCCGCAGCTATAAAAATCTTCTTACTGTTGGCCAAACTCCAGATCAGAAGCGGTTTGTATAATTCCTGAAGTTTTCTTGGTAACCAGGGCTCCTGCATTGATACTTTATTCAGAAGATAGGAAGAAATCACTGGAATTACTGTTAATGACAAGAGTAAGGAGCCACTCAGAGCAAAAATAATTGTCAGGGCAACAGGCGCAAACAATTTACCTTCCAGACCCTGCAAGGTCAATAGTGGCAAAAAAACAATAATAATAATTAAAAAACCTGAAATAACAGGGGTCGCCACTTCACGGGTTGCCCTGTAAATAATATGTAGCGAAGGCAAGCGTTTAGAACGCTCAAAATCCGCCTGATGAGTCGTAATATTCTCAACGACAACAATAGATGCATCAACAAGCATACCGATTGCAATTGCCAGTCCACCCAAACTCATCAGATTGGCAGTCATATCCATCGCTTCCATGAGTATAAATGTGATCATTGCCGCCAGAGGTAAAGTGAAAGCGACGGTTAAAGCAGCTCTTAAATTACCCAGGAATAACATAAGCAAGATTAAAACTAGTATAATTGCTGCATACAAGGCATTACTGACTGTACCGATTGCTTCATTAATCAGGTTACCGCGATTGTAGAAAACATTCACATGGACTCCTTCGGGAAAACCGGAACTGATTTCTTCCAGTTTTTTTTGTACAGCTTCTACCGTTTGTCTGGCATTCGCCCCCCTCAAGCTTAGCACCAAACCAGTTACTACTTCACCCTGGCCATTTTGACTAACCGCACCATAACGGGTTAATGAGCCTATTTTTATGTCAGCTACATCGCCAATCGTTACCGGAACACCTTGCTGATTCGACACAACAATATCCCGAACATCATCAAGTTTTTTGATCCGCCCTTCAGCCCTTACTATTAAAGCTTCCTCACCTTCGCTCATGCGTCCCGCACCATCATTCCTGTTATTACTTTGCAGTGCCTGAATAACTTTATCAATACTGATATTCCGGGATGACATCCGGGCATTGTCTGGAATAACTTCAAAACTTCTGACCAAGCCACCAAGGACGTTGACATCGGCAACTCCTGACACGCTTCTCAAAGCCGGACGAATCACCCAGTCCATAAGAGTACGCCGTTCCATCAAACTCAAATCACCTCCTTCAATAGAAAACATAAACATTTCCCCTAAAGGGGTTGTCATGGGAGCGATTCCTCCTTCAGTCCCTTCTGGCAACTCCCCCCAAATGGTATTCAAACGTTCAGCAATTTGTTGACGAGCCCAATAGATATCAGTACCTTCGGCAAAATCAATGGTAATATCCGTTAATGCATACTTGGCTATTGAGCGCAGCATGGTTTGTTTGGGGATACCTAATAACTCAATTTCAATAGGCGCAGTTATACGGGTTTCAACCTCTTCCGGTGTCATTCCCGGCGCTTTCACAATTACTTTTACCTGGGTTGGAGAAACCTCAGGAAAGGCATCAATGGGAATATTGGTAAATGCATAATAGCCACCACCAGAAAGAAGCAAAACCAGCAGCAACATTAATATCCTTTGGGATAAAGAAAAACGAATCAATTCAGATATCATTGTTATTCTCCCTGAGCCTCTTCATCTGCCCCTAATCCCAGCCAGATGGCCTTCAAGGCCACGCTTCCTTGAACTGCGACCTGTTCCTGCCCGGATAAATCTCCAACAACCATAACGTACCCGCCATCCTTACCAAGGATATTGATTTCCTTAACCAAAAAACCTTCTTTGCTACGAATGAAAACATGATTTTTTCCTTCTCTTTGGGCTATTCCCGTGTTCGAAATTTTATAGGCCGGCATTTCACTATGCTGAATTATTTGGACGGTAAGCCTTTGGCCTATACGAATATTGGAATCTGGATTTTCAATAACGGCACGAACTAGAACTGTCTGATTTTCTAAATTAACATTTTTTCCTAACATGCTTACTAAGGCGGTAACCGCTGTATCTTTAACTAGTAATTTGTCGCCAATTTTAAGCTTGGTGATTTTCTCCTGGGGAACATCAACTTCTAACCATAGAGTACTCAGGTCAGCAATACGATACAGCGGAGCCAGTATGTCAACTCTCTCGCCAGAAACCACGAAACGATCAAGAACAACCCCCGAAATAGGTGTGCGAACCTTTAATTGACCGGATAGTTGTCGGGTATGTAACAGGATTTTAATCGCTTTTTGTGACATTCCAGAAATTTCCAATAACTGCCTGATTTCATTTGCTTCGGAAACCAGCCCCAGATATCGAGTCTTAGTTTCCAACCAACGCCGTTCTGAAATAATCCCTTCTGTAAACAATTTTTTATCCCGTTGGTAACCTGCGTATGCTAAACGACGATGACTGACAGTTTTCAGAAAACGCCGCTGTAGGGAAAGAAATTCTGGACTATTCAGAACAGCAACAACCTGATCCTTATCCACATAATCACCAATAGTCACATCAAGATAACCCACCAACCCGGATTGAGATGCACTAATAATATATTCTTCAGATGGCGGCACAGTCACTGTGGCTGGGGCATAAAACAAGGGAATCTGATCGACTGCTTCGAACCTGCCCAATTTGACTCCAAGTTTGTTTAGCTGCTGTTGGGATAGTTTGATAGCTTCTTCTGCATGACAAAAAGAAATCAGCAGCAAAAAAATTGTTATTAACTTTATTATTATTTTCATGGCAATACTCCGGCTGCCTGGTTAAATTGTGCTATATCGCGTTCGACAAAAATAATTTTTTCTTCTGCTTGTTGAATAGCTGCCTGGGTGCGTGCCTGAATTTTTAGAAAATCCAGTAAATTTATTTCCCCCTCATCAAAACTTAGCCGGGCCATTTTTAAATGTTCCTTGGCAATGGCTTTTAATTCATCAGCAAACTTCAGTTCTGCAAGAACAACTTCAAGAATATGATTCGCTTCATGAAATGCCCGCTCCAAATTCCGAAACAACTGATCCCTTTGACTGATAGCTTTGCTTAACTCCAGATTTACTGCTGCAATTTGCGGGGCTAAATGGGAACTGCCGCCAAATGGGACTGACAAACTGAAGGTCATACTTTCAATGTCTTGCTCAAAACGTGATCCACGCTCCGATTTTCCTCCCAGGGCAAACGTACTCTGACCTGAGCCTTGTGCCTTAACCCAGTCAAGTTTGGCTCTTTTCCTTTCAATCATGGCATTCGCGGCAGCAAGTGCGGGATGGCTGCCAAAATCAGTCAGCGATGTTTGCTGCTCACGAAAATTCTCAGGAATTCGAGTGATTTGAGTCAAAGTGGAAAAACGTTTTCTGGCATGCATCAATTCAGCCTCAGCAGCCAATAAAGCTGATCGTTTTTGTAATAATTCAGTTTTAGCCAACAATGCATCTGCCCGAGCCAAATCACCTAAATCAACTCTTCGTTGAATGGTTGCCAATAATTTCTCGGAAATTTCGTAAACTTTAACAGCCAGTTGATAACGCTGATTCTCCAGAGCCAAATCCCATAAAGCTGCTCTTATTAAACCTGCCACTTGCCATTTCAATACGGTCTCCTTCAATGAATTGGACTTCACTGCCTGTCGGGCCAGGTTTTGTCCAGCTTGTCTTTGGCCCCAATTCCATATTGGCGCTTGTATTGAAC
>JALXCS010000165.1 GCA_026990815.1 Methylomonas sp.
CTTCATAAGTTTCCTCATTCTTTGGTCGGATTGAAAAAGCTTGAACTATACATCAGCTGGCCCTTCCATTTCCATTAAAATGAATTGCACTTATGAGTTGAATCTAGGTTTTTTTTAGCCAGCCGCGAATTGTTGATATTCAAATCAAGTGAATTACATTAATTACTTTCTTTGAAGTTAATTTAGACCTCATTACAATTGTTCAAAGTCAAGGAAGGAGGATTGATTGAGAATGTAAAGGGAGCTACTTTACTTAATGTATTTAAACCGAGTATTTGACGTGTGCCAGTTGGGAATACAGCAACTTCAATATTCCGAATTTGACATTTTTCACCAATATTAATTGCAGAGATTCGATAGATAGAAACTTGTCTCATTGTCCCATCGGCCATCACCCCTTTCAATTTCCTTAAATATGTTGCTTTACCAGATTTTTGTAATTCTCTCAAAGTGCTCTCAGTAATGGTGCTGTAGCCCGAGCCGGTATCAACCAAAAGAGAAGTAAAGCCAGCGCCTTCAATGGAACTTTGCACATAGAAATTATGACTGTTTTCTATTTGCATGGGGATTGATTGTTGGCTGGTGTCAGCAACTGCCGATATTGATAGAGTTAAGATAAAAAATAAAGCCAGAATTTTCATTAATGATTCTTTGTTTTAAAAAAACAGTTAATGAAAATTTAGTTTATTTGCGCCAAATTACCATTCATAATTTGCCAGAAAAGGATTGAAAATAAGTGGTAATATTTAATCTTGTGTATTGAGTCACATTTTTACATGGTTTCTAGCAAATATCACACTTTAAAACAGTGAATTATTCACATTGATTTAGAAAAATAATTATTGTAAAATCAATCCTTTAGAGAAATATAAAAGATCAAGTGAATTAATCCATTTGATCCATAAATAACAATAAATAGAACATTGGGGAGCAAAATGTTCAGAAAAAAACATCTCAATACCGGATTTGTAACTTTATTAGAAAGACTTTTTAGTTTTCGAGAGGCTTTACTTTGTTACTTAATATTGGTTAACCCATCTCTCGCTTTCTGTCAACCAATCCCTGAACCAGCACAACCACGCCCCGGAACCCCCGTTACCCAACCTGAAATTGAATCAAAACAACTGCCTGAAGTAGAAATATTACCCTTGGGGGGCGCTGCTCCTCCAGGTGCCAGCAAAGTCTTTACTAAATTTCAGGGTGTTGAATTCGAAGGATTAACACGCTTTTCTGAAGATGAGCTCAAACAGTATTATCAGAAGTATCTTGAAAAAAAAATACCTCTGACCAAAATTTTTGAAATTGCAGAACAAATCCAGGAAAAATTTAGAGACGATGGCTATATTCTGATTCGTGTTATCGTCCCGGAACAAAAAGTAGATAATGGCATTTTCAAGATTCATGTTGTTGAAGGTTTTATCAACAAAATAGAAGTTGAAGGAGATATTGGCCCGGTTAAAGCCAGAGTCGAAGCGACTTTAAATAATTTGTTATACCGTCAGCCCATTACCGAACAGGAATTGGAACGCTATCTTTTATTGATTAATGACCTGGCTGGTATTCGGGCGGTCGGGTTTTTGCGAGCTAACACATTGGGCGAACTCGGCGGTTCCGAGTTAGTGGTTCAGGCCGAACAGAAAGTTTTTGAAGGTTATGCCTATGTTAATAATCGTGGCTCAAAATATACTGGTCCTCATCGTTTTGTGTTGATGGCAAGAGAAAATTCAGCCACTTTTCTGGGCGAACAAATTGAAGGCTTGTTTTTGCACAGCCTGTTTGATGATGAACAGCGATTTGGGCAATTAACGATACGTCAACCGTTAAGCAGTGAAGGTTTGTTGTTAGAGTTGTCCGCTGGATTTGGTCCCTCAAGACCGGGTTTTGGTCTGGATGAAATTGATACAGAAACCGAAGCGCTTACTGTCAGCGGTCAATTAAGTTATCCCCTGATTCGATCAAGAAAACAAAATCTTTATATAGAGGGTGGTTTTCAAAGTATTGACCAGGAAGTTCGAATTCTGAATGAAAAAATCACCCGGGATCAGATCCGGGTGTTTTTTGCCAATCTGCTTTATGATTTTAAGGATAATCTGGGTGGTCAATCCCAGGTTGCTTTTGGGATTCGCCAAGGTATTGATGTCTTTGATGCCAGTGACAGGCGCGATCCTTTCTTGTCGAGAGCTGACGGAAAATCAGATTTTACCAGTCTAACTCTGTTTTTTTCCAGACATCAACGCTTGTGGGACAATTTGACTTTGTATGTAACGGGAACAGGTCAATATGCCTTTGATACCTTACTAAGCCCTGAAGAATTCACATTGGGAGGAGAGCGATTTGGCCGTGGTTATAATCCAGCGGAACTTGCTGGAGACAGCGGCCTAGGGATTTCGACAGAATTACAATATACCTTGCCTGGGCCGTTCGAATTCTGGCAAAGCATTCAGGCCTATGGCTTTCATGATTACGGAGTGGTCTGGAATCGGGATGAAGGTGAAAAAAATCATGAATCATTGGCATCGGTCGGACTGGGTTTCAGGAATCAATTGTTCGAACGTGTTTTTATAGACCTGGAAGTCGCCTGGCCTTTGACTTTGAAACCTGATACTTACGATAAGGAACCACGGTTTTACTTTCAGGTATTGACACGTTTTTAAAGATAATACAGAGGTTAGAAAGATGTCTTTCAATAACAAAAAAGGCAGGAAGGAAACCGTATCCTGTTATGAACAACAATATATGATAACCGTCTATTCACTCGAGGTGTTTTTCAAGCCAACCTTACTGGCCATGGCTATAACAACCTTGTTAGGACAAAGTATTGTTTCAGCGAATCCAGTAGGCGGTAAGGTGGTTGCGGGTTCTGCCGCCATCAACCAAAAATCAGCAGGCAATCTGGAAATTGTCCAAAATAGCCACAAAGCGGTTATCGATTGGCGAGGTTTTTCGATTGCCAAGGGTGAACATACTCGATTCCGTCAGCCCTCTAGTTCCGCAATTGCTTTAAACCGAGTGACAGGTAGACAAGCATCTTTGATTAACGGTGCATTGACTGCCAATGGCCGGATTTGGCTGATTAATCCCAATGGTGTGCTGTTTGGCAAAGATGCGAAAATTAATGTGAGTAGCTTGATGGCGACCACTAGCGATATTTCCAATAACGATTTTATGGCAGGACAATATCGCTTCAACAAACCGACCGATAATCTTGATGCGAGTATCGTAAATCAGGGAACCATTCAAGTTGCTGATGGGGGTTCTATAGTTCTCGCCGCTTCTCGAGTCAGCAATGAAGGTTCAATAAAAGCCAGATTAGGCCATGTGGTTTTGGCTAGTGGCGACACCTTCACCATGGATTTTCACGGTGATGGTTTGTTGCAGTTTGATATTGGTGAACCGGTCAAGCAAGGCGCAGGGAATAGTGGAGCCCTATTAGCCAACTTAGGACAGATTATTGTTGATGGAGGGATTGTCGAAATGACGGCTAAAACCCGAGATAGCATGGTCGAAAAAGTCATTAATATGGAGGGTGTAATTCAAACCCGCTCTATTTTTGAAAGACAAGGGGAGATTATTCTTTCGGGTGATGTACAGGGGCAGGTTGGAGTTTTTGGAAAACTCGATGCTTCAGGAAGTTCATCCGGACAAAAAGGCGGCAATATCAAAATTTCCGGGGATGAAATCCTTTTGGATGATACAAATATTGATGTGTCGGGGAGTCAGTCAGGTGGAACAGTTTTGGTTGGTAGTGATGTTCACGGTACTGGGTTTGAGCAGAATAGCAAAGAACTGGTTGTTACTGGAGGAACAACCATTCATGCAGATGCCATACAAGAAGGAGGTGGAGGCAAGATAGTTTTGTGGGCGGATGAAACAGCAGATATTGGGGGTGTTTTAACAGCTAAAGGTGGAGCAAATTCTGGAGATGGTGGTTTTATAGAGACTTCAGGTAAACAGTATTTAAAATTGACAGCCAGTCCTGATGCTTCTGCACCAAATGGCTCCGGTGGCACCTGGCTGATTGATTCGGCTAACATTGTTATTACCCCCAATTCGTTTGGAGATATCGGAACCAGTCAGGTTTCTGCATTTAACATCAATAATGTACTTAACACTGGCACCAACGTCACTTTGGATACTCAAAGTGTGCTAAATCCAAATTCTTTTCCTTCAAGCGGCAACATCACTCAACTAAGTGGCGCAAAAATTCAAAAGACATCCGGTGGGAATGCAACTTTAAACCTACTAGCCGAAAACGATATTTTTCTACAGGACGATATTCTTTCAACGGCTAACAAATTAAATGTTGTTTTAAATTCTGATCTTGATGCTCAAAATGGTGGTGCAATCGATATTAACCCTGGAAGTAACATTAAAACCAATGGTGGCGATATTGTCATGGGAGGGGGGAGGGATCCTTTAAATAACCCTGCAATTGCTTCAAGTAATGATTTTCGACATGGAATTGAAATAGGAGCTTCACAGCAGCAAGCTGTAATTATTGATGCCAGGGGAGGCAATATCGCAATATCAGGTAAAGGGTTGATTAATGAACAGTTTGATGGCCCACATGATGGCATTGTAATTTCAGGGAAAAGTATTGTGAGGACTTCGGGAGATGGAACAATCAAAATGAACGGATTTGGCGGTGATGCGCGGGATTTTCTGGACCCTAATCCAAGTAATGCAATCGATATCCCATCAGAAAGTAATGCAATTTCAATTACAAACTTTTCTGGAATAACAACCGAAAACGGTAACATCGAATTAACAGGAATTGCTGATGGCATAGGAAGGGAAAATAACGGCGTTCTAATTCAGGACAGTAATGTATCATCAACCGGGACAGGGTCTATAAAAATACAGGGAACAGGAGGTAACGGTAGTATTGGCAATCGAGGTATTTACATAAATGGCGCAAATTCAAAAATCAGCAGTCAATCCGGAACAATTACTTTGATAGGAACCGGCGGCCAAAATCAAGATATTGATTCTGATACCAATGATGGTGTATCGATTTTAAATGGTGTAAAAGTACAAACTCGAACTGGCGATATTTTTATCACCGGAACGGGGGGCTTTGGCATAAAAGGCAACCAGGGAATTAATCTGGGCAGTTTTGATGACGATACCGCAATTATTTCTGAAATCAGTTCCAACAGAGGAGATATTGAATTATTGGGAACTGGTCAAGGTAAATCAAACCAGACCGGTGGAACTGATAGTTTTGAGCCTGGGAACAGAAATCATGGCATTGCTACCTTTAGTAATGGCAAAGTAACAACCGGGGAAACAGGAAATATTTCTATTGAGGGCCAGGCAGAAAATTCCGATGCTGCCGGATTGTTTGTATCCAGTTTTAATAAAAAAACCAGTGTTTTACCAAAACCGGTTATTTCAACAAGAATAGGTAATGGGACTGTAACCATCAAGGCCAATCGATTAATAATGGATGAGGCAGGAGAAATTAGTGGGGCTGGAAAATTGGTTATGACGGCTGTTGATCCTGGTGAAGAAATTCGAGTTTATCAGCAATCACCAGGAAGAAATGAAGGGGATACTTTTGGTTTTGAAATCAATAATTCCGTAATTAATGGATTTGATGAACTGGAAATAAACGGGGATAGCAGTGATGGTCGCTTATTGGTTGAGGAAAATCCCAATGTTTTTTCCAACCAGGTGCTTTTTAACTCCAAAACAACCTTGCAGTCTCGTCAAATAACTGTGAATACTCCTGTTTTAATGGGTGGTAATCAGTTGGTAATGAATGCAGGAAACAGAATTGAAACCAATTCCCAAATTTCTACTTTTGGTGGAGATCTAAACTTCAAAAGTGATGGCTCAGTTAATACCAATGAAGCCCTTGATACAAGTGCTGGAAGCACAAACGATTCGGGAAAGGTCAAAATTGAATCTGTTGGCAATATGGTTGTTGAGGATATTGTTACCCGATCTGAATTTAATAATGCTGGTGCTATCGATTTAATCAGTACCGCTGGCAGTATAAATACAACCGCCGGAAAACTAGACAGTACCGTCCAGGGTAACGGAAAGGCTGGCTCAATTCAAATACAGTCTGCAACGGGAATCCTTGCCGGGGAAATTGATACACAGTCAGTCAGTGGCGTTAGTGGTAATGTTGATCTAAGCACTGAAGATGGA
>JALXCS010000166.1 GCA_026990815.1 Methylomonas sp.
TGAACAAAGCATTTAATCGAAGTTTTTGTGTTGCACCCATGCTCGACTGGACGGATCGTCACTGCCGAGTTTTTTATCGGATTATGTCTAAACATGCTGTTTTATATAGCGAAATGGTTACCACTGAAGCGTTGATCCACGGAGACCGAAACCGGTTTTTACAATTTAATGCCGAAGAACAACCGGTTGCCCTGCAATTAGGTGGCAACGAACCGGCTTATCTTCAGACATGCACGAAAATGGCAGAGGACTTTGGGTATGATGAAGTTAATCTGAATGTTGGTTGCCCCAGTGACCGGGTGCAAAATGGCCGTTTTGGTGCTTGTTTGATGGCTGATCCGGATCGGGTTGCAGAATGTGTTGCTACGATGAAAGATGCGGTTTCAATTCCTGTCACTGTTAAGTCAAGAATCGGCATTGACGATAAGGATTCTTATGCCGAATTGGCAAAGTTCATTGCAACTGTTTCTGATGCCGGATGCAAGACTTTCATTATCCATGCCAGAAAAGCATGGCTGAGCGGTCTGTCACCGAAGCAAAATCGGGAAATACCGCCTTTAAGATATGATAGGGTTTTTCAAATCAAACAGGATTTTCCAGAACTAGAAATTATTATTAATGGTGGAATTGTAACGCTCGAACAAGGCCAATCGATGTTGAATTCTGTTGACGGAGTCATGATTGGTCGTGAGGTTTACCAAAAACCATTCCTGCTCTCGGGTGTTGACGAAGTTTTTTATCAGAGTCCAGGAAAAGTTCATTCCCGCGTCGATGTGGTTTTACAATTAGTCCCGTATATTCAAAAGCAACTTGATCTGGGTATTCGACTAAACAGTATTTCAAGGCATATTCTTGGCCTGTTTCATGGCCAGCCCGGAGCAAAAAACTGGCGCCGGTATATTAGTGATCATGCCAGTAAACCCGATGCTGATGAAAATGTTATTCTGGCAGCATTAAATTTTGTGCGGTGATACGTTATACTGGACCACTATTAATTTTACAGAGACGAGTAAATGGAAGAATATTTTTCCAAAATTATTGAAGCAATTGGCGAAGATTTAAACCGGGAAGGACTGGTTGACACCCCAAAACGGGCTGCCAAGGCGTTTGAATTTTTAAATGACGGCTATCAAAAAAATCTGGATGATGTCTTAAATGGTGCTATTTTTGAAGCGGATACTGAAGATATGGTTATCGTTAAGGATATAGAGCTGTTTTCATTGTGCGAACATCATTTATTACCTTTTATTGGCAAATGCCATATCGCTTATTTGCCTAATGGCAAGGTTTTGGGGTTATCGAAACTGGCTCGAATTGTTGATATGTTTGCCAAGCGTCTTCAAATTCAGGAAAAATTAACCAAGCAAATTGCCGATACGGTTTCAGAATCCATTGGAGCGAAAGGAGTGGCAGTGGTTATCGAAGCCAAGCATTTATGTATGATGATGCGTGGAGTCGAGAAGCAGAATTCTGTAATGACAACTTCAGTCATGTTAGGCCAGTTTCGGGCCAGCAGTAGCACTCGATCAGAATTTCTAAGTTTGATAAGTCGATAAAATTTGTGGCGTCTGATTCAGGGTCTACAATAAAAAAAACCGGGGTGTTGCTAGTGAATTTGGGTTCGCCAGCGGCGCCCACCAGATCTGCTGTCAGACGTTATCTAAAGGATTTTTTATCCGATCCACGCGTAGTTAATCTACCCCGTGCATTATGGGGGCTGATTCTACATATTTTGGTATTGCCTTTTCGATCCGGAAAATCAGCTAAATCCTATCGGAAAATTTGGACAGATCAAGGTGCGCCATTAATCATTTATACTGACCGGTTAACTAAAAAACTGGCTTCGAGCTTAAATAGCTGTTCCATATATGTTGAAATGGCAATGCGTTATGGACAGCCGGAAATCACTGGGAAACTGAAACTTTTTCAACAACAAGATATTTCCAGGCTGATTATTATTCCTTTATATCCGCAGTATTCGTCAACAACCACAGCTTCCGTGTTTGATGTGGTTGGCGATTTTTATGGGCAGGAGAAATTCATTCCCGAGCTTCATTTTATTAATGACTATCATCAAAATTCGCTTTATATCAAATCAGTAGCAGATAGAATTAAAGCAGATTGGTTGCAAAGGGAAAAACCAGAGCTGTTACTTTTATCATTCCATGGCTTGCCAGCAAAGCTCTCTGAATGGGGAGACCCTTACGCCGAGCAATGTCAACGCACTGCTGAATTAATTGCTGAACAACTGCAATTGGATGAAAAAGACTGGAAAATCGTATTTCAGTCACGCTTCGGTAAAGCAGAATGGCTCCAGCCTTATTGTGTCGATAGCTTGCGTGAATTGCCAAAAAACGGAATCAAGCGAGTAGATATCGTTTGCCCGGGGTTCTCAGTAGATTGTCTGGAAACGCTGGAGGAAATCAATATAACCAATAAAAAAATTTTTTTCGACGCGGGTGGCGAATGCTATCGATATATTCCCGCATTGAATGCAGATGAAAACCATGTTGAAATATTGAAAGGTTTGATTTTATCCAATACCTTAGGTTAAAAAAATGTCCAGAGCTTATCCTAAAAACTGCCCATTTTGTCGTTTAATGAGAAGTCTCGCATTTACTGGAGTCGGCATGGGTTTAGGAGGTGGCGTGGCTTATCTGCTTGGCGCATCAAAAGCAAATATTATGATGTCTGGTATTTTTGTCGCTGCGGTTATCGTGTTTGGTCTGATGGGGAAAAAACAATGAAAAAAACCATTTTGCAAAACTGGACTGGAGAATGGCCGGAAATTCGATCTACTCAGCCTTTAGCTACTGGTGAAGGAGTCATTGATGAAGCAACATTTAGAACAATAGAAGTTGCTGAACTTTTTGATAAAGTCAATCATGCTGAAACAATGGTTGGTCAAGCTGTCTTATATCGTTCCTTGACCCGCCCTGCTGACAGTCTAGAGCGGGTGAGGGAAAAGCAGGATGCCGTAAGGGAATTACAAAACAATCCAGAACTTAAAAACAGTTTGCAGGATCTTGTCAATAATGCAGTAGAAGGCGAAAAAAGCTTTTATTTATTATTGTTTGGGCAGTTTCTCGGGGCAATGGGTACAGCCCGTGAAGAAAATGAAATAGAAGGATTCGGATATGTGCAATATATCAGGGGGACGCGATTTCTACAGGAGCTTGTTAATCGCGTTAAAGCCTTGCAAATGCCAGAAAGCACCTATTTAAAAGGTGTTTTGCAAAAAATCCATGATTTTTCAAGCAGCAGAAGTTATGAGCTTGCAGTTGGTCCTGCGTATATTTCCGAACAGGGTATTCAAAGCAAAACTGAGCGTAAAGGAAAATTTACTCCTGCGGTAATTTTTAGGCCCACCTTATTCAAGCCGCTGTTTATGCTATCAGTTTTTGCCATTATTTGGTTCTTTTTACATATCTTTCCCAGCGATATGTTCAGTTTCTCCAAAGAATCAATTCCGGTCGCTTCTATTTTCTTTATTCCTTTGTTGCTGGTTTATATTCCTGTTGTCGGAGGCTTTGACCGAGATCATGCCATTATTCCAATCCGAGATATTTTCAGGCGATCTGAAGATGTTGCAGAAGCCTTGGATGCTTTGGGCGAACTTGATGAATTATTATCATTTGGCAAATACGCTGAAGCTTTTGGCAGTGAAATGGTATTACCCGATTTGATTACCGCTTCCCATCATAAGCTAGAGTTACATAATGCAAAAAATCCGATTTTGGGTAAATCTAACCCTGACTATGTCGGAAATGATCTTGGTTTAGATAACGCTCGGTTGATTTTTATTACCGGTCCCAATAGTGGTGGAAAAACGGCTTTTTGTAAAACTGTCACCCAAATACAACTTTTAACCCAAATTGGATGTTTGGTTCCTGCTGACAGTGCTGTATTAACTATAGCAGACAGGATTTTTTATCAGGCACCTGAAATCAGTCATTTGGATGATGGAGAAGGGCGGTTTGGTACGGAGCTCAAGCGAACTAAAAACATCTTTTTGAGCTGTACGGCGCAAAGCCTCGTGGTTCTTGATGAATTATCCGAAGGAACGACATTCGAAGAAAAAATGGCAACATCAATTACCGTTCTTGAGGGTTTTATCAAAAAAGGTTGCAGTACCTTACTGATAACTCATAACCATCAGTCGGTCGATCATTTTATTCATAAAAAAATAGGTCAGGCCAGACAAGTCGAGTTTAAAGGCGACGCGCCCACTTACAGATTGATCAAAGGTATCTCCCGAGTCAGTCACGCTGAACGAATTGCGAAAAAAATCGGTTTTGCTAAAGCAGATATTGAAAAATATCTAAAAAAACAATAGACAGTTTTTTGCTTGTGATTGGAGTATTACTTTGGTTAATGGGTAAAGGAAAAGTATCTTTATGTAAAGAGCATGCAAGGGTATGAAGATATTTTTGAGTTCGCTTTTATAGTCAGGATTTCTCTACGAGTGTTTTTTTATTTCAATCGCTTACCTCTTTGATGTCCAAAAGGATGAATTTTTTGAACGTTCCTTAGGGGGTAAATGTTGCCCAGACTCATAATATTTATTACTAGATTGTGACGCTGGTCTTTTTATTGGCAATTAATGTCATGGTACAACGATAATTGCTGTTTTTTGTACTAGCCTTAGATAAAGTTATTATTCGACTTTAATTGTCTATGATGCCAAAGTTACTTTTAAGCAAAATATTTTTTGTATCCAGTATGCTGTTCAGTGGATTGGCTAGTGCTGACGTATACAAATATATCAGCCACGATGGCCGGGTGTTTTTTTCCGATAGCCCCAAACATTCTGGATACAAACGTATTATTAAAAGCAAGATAAAGCTTCGGAAGCCGGCTTCCCGCGCTTTTCGTGTCTTGAACAAAAACAAAAAAAAATTTGAATCCCTGATTAAAAAAATCGCTGCTAAACATCAAATTGATCCGAAACTATTGCATGCTATCATTCGTGCCGAGTCAGCCTATAATCCTAATGCTGTTTCCAAGGTAGGTGCTGTAGGCTTGATGCAACTAATGCCAGCGACAGCAAAGCGTTATGGAGTGAAAAATCGGCGAAACCCAGCGCAAAACATTTCCGGAGGGACTCGGTATTTAAAGGATTTATTAAAGATGTTCAATTCCAACCTGAAATTAGCGGTGGCCGCTTATAATGCAGGTGAGCATGCGGTTATCAAGTATCGAAATTCTATTCCCCCTTATCGGGAAACTCGGAATTATGTCAAAAAAGTTCTGCGCTTTTATCAACAAACCAGTTGAATATGAATCATCAAACCATAGAACTTTTTTCGCTTCCCGATACCTTTTTTCAGCTAAGTAAAATGCTGAATGACCCTCGTTATACTGCTGATGATTTTGGTTATGTAATAAGTAAGGATCCTGCATTAAGCATCAGGCTGTTAAAAATCGTTAACAGTCCTTATTACGGTTTTCCATCTCGAATTGATACGATCAGTAGAGCGATAACTATAGTTGGCATTGATGATTTGCAGAACTTGATCCTAGCAACTTCGGTTGTTGACACTTTTGACAGTATTCCCGATGATCTGGTGGATATGACCAGCTTTTGGTTTCGTAGTGTTAATTGTGCAGTTATAGCAAAAATTTTAGCTGAGAAATGTGCCGTTCTTCATGCTGAACGTTTGTTTATTGCCGGTTTGTTACATGATATTGGTTCTTTGATTATTTATTCCCAGTTTCCAGAGGAATCGAAAAAAATTCTGGAAAATTCAAATTACGATCGACAACAAATTGTGACGCTGGAAAATCAAATGATCGGATTCAGTCATATTGATGTGGGTGCTGAATTATTGAAGCACTGGGGGCTTCCTGACTCTTTATCTGAAGGTGTTAAGCACTATATGGAGCCTGAAAAAGCTGATCAATATATATTTGATGCCTGTATTTTAAATCTGGCAGCTTTTTTGTGTGATTTGGTTGCACCTTTTGAGAAAATTGCTGAAATTGTGGAAAAGATCTCTAAGCAGGTGTTTTCGACACTTTCAATTAATAATGAGGATATCGAAGAAATATTATTAAAATCTGAGCAGGAGTTATCCTTGGTATTTTCTATGCTGGTTCCAAATCAGAATTTTACTTGAAATAATTAAAGCTTATACTA